>JALUZX010000064.1 GCA_027011425.1 Planctomycetota bacterium | reverse complement strand
GAGGGGAACCGCCACAGAGGAGCAGGGGTTCCCGAGGATCACCCAGAAGCAGGCCCGCCCCGGGTCTTCCCCCTTCTTCACCCCCCGGAAGAGAGCCACCGCCTTGGTGGAACGCCGGCAGATGGTGACCTTCGTGTCGAGGGGACCCGACCGGGCGCCCCGGGAGAGGGGATAAGGATCCCGCAGGAACGTAAACAAGTCCCGTGCCGCCCGGGCCAAAAGGAAGGCCGCATCCAGCCTCCCCTTCCGGGCCGCGCCCTCCAGAAGCCTCCTGGCCCGCTCATAGCGGCCGAAGCCCGAGCCCTTGCCCGTTCCCGAGAAGGCGAAATTGGCCCGCACCAGGATCCCCAGGGGCGCCTCCCTCGGGTCGGACGCGACGAAACGCCTGTGTTTGTGGCATCCCGTCTCGAAGTCCGCCGCCCCGCCCAGGGCGTCGATCACGCCGAAATTCGCATTGACTTCCCTGCCCGGCCTGTCGGTCTTCTCCAGGATCGCTCCGAAGTCGGAAACCCTCCGGCACCGTTCCAGGGCGGCCTTCATGAACTCCCCCTCCTTGTCGCCACCGGGTCCGTCCAGGTCGTCCGAGGCGGAATTCATGATGGCGAAACCCGCCTGGTTGATTCCCGCCCAGACACAGGAGCTTTCTCTCTTTCCGGCCGTGACAAGCCCCAGGAAGGCGAGCCTCTTCCCGCGAGGAGGAAAGAAGAGGACCTTGTTGTTTCCCGCGCTGGTGTCCCTGTTCTTCCAGAGGAGGGGGCGGCCGCCTGTCGTGGCCTTGCCCGAGATCACCGCCGTGGTGCACTCCTCCAGGGCCGGCCCTTGGGCCCGGGGCAGGGAGCAGGGGAGGGACCCGGATAAAAGCGCCGCCCATACCAGAAACGCCCCCTGGGTTCTCACAGCACCTCCAGTCTCTTGGAAAAAGGGAGGACGAAAAAAGTCAATCTACCATCCCCTCCAACAGGCCGGCCAACCGGGCGGCCCGCTTCTTCCATTCCGGCGAGGAGAGGGCCATGGCCTTGGCCTGGGCGGCGAGATTCGTGGCGATCCGCCGGAGGGCCACCTGGTCCGAAGCGCCCTCCCGGGCCAGGGTCCGGGCCGCGGCCTCGGCCCTCTCGAACTGGTCCCACATGACCAGGTAGAGAAGGAGATCCCCCAGAATCCGAAGCCTGTCCGAGAGGGGCTCCCGGATCTTGGAGAGGGCCCCCTCCAGCAGGGCCAGGGCCTTGCCCCGCTCGTTTCGCGCCGCCAGCGACCCGGCGAGACTCAAGACCGTGGAAGTCTCCCATCCCCCAAGGCCCAGGGCCCTCTCCAGGGCCTCGCCCCCTTCCCGGTAGAAGCGTTCGCGCTCGGCCGGATCCTTGGTCTCCCCGGCCCTCCGGCAAAGGGCGATCCCAAGATCCCGCCAGACCCCGGCGTCGCCCTTTCCCTTCTCCACCAGGTTTCTGAGGAGCACCACCGCCTCGTCGGCCCGCCCTGTAGCGAGAAGAATGGAGGCCAGGCCCCGGGCCGCGCCGGCGTGCTCGCCGTCCCTGGCCAGGGCCGCCCGGTAGCCCTCCTCGGCTTCCCTGAGCTTCTTCTGCTCCTGCAATGCCCGGCCCAGCAGGGCCGCCACGTCCGGGTCGGAGGGGTCCTCCCGGAGGAGATCCCTCAGGACCTTTTCCGCCTCGGCGGCTTTGCCCTCCAGGAGAAGGCGGCCCGCCGCTTCCAGTTTCTCTTCTTTCGTCAACGGCCCAACTCCTCGAGAAGCTTCTCCACCCTCTCCAGGGTCTTCTCTTTGCCCAGCAGGGCCAGGGTCTCCCCTATGGGCGGGGAGACGACCCCGCCCGTGACCGCCACCCGGAGAGGCTGGCTCACCTTGCCCATGCCTAAGCCTTTCTCCTCGGCGTATTTCCGGAGGACCGCCTCCAGGTTCGCGGCGCTGAAATCCTGGAGTTCGGAAAGGATCTTCCTCAAATCCTCCAGCACCCCGGGCGTCTCGGGCGCCTCAAGGACCTTCCGGACCTTCTTCTCCTCCCGCCGGATCTCCACGCCATCGGAAAAGAAGAAGCCCGCCGCGGCGGGGAACTCCTCCAGGGTCTGGATCCGCTCCCGCTCCAGCTCCAGGGCCCCTTCCAGGAGAGGCCTGTCCCCGGCTCCCAGGCGGATCCCCGCCTCCTCCAGGAAGGGCAGGACCAGCTCCGCCAGTTCGGAGGCGGGCTTCTCCCGGAGGTAGAGGGAGTTGAGCCAGAGGAGCTTCTTCATGTCGAACCGGGCCGGCGTGGAGATGACCCGCTCCAGGGTAAAGAGGCGCACCATCTCCTCCCGGTCCACCTTCTCCCTGTCGTCGCCCGGGGACCAGCCGAGGAGCGCCAGGTAGTTGAAGAGGGCCTCGGGCAGGATTCCTTTCTTTTTGTATTCTCCCACGTAGACGTCGCCGTCCCGCTTAGAGAGGGGCCGCCCCTGGTCGTTCACGATCATGGGAAGGTGGCCGTAGAGGGGAGGCTTCCAGCCCAGGGCCTCGAAGAGCAGGACGTGCCAGTAGGTGTTCTCCACGTGGTCGTCGCCCCGGACGATGTGGGTGATCTCCATGTCGTGGTCGTCCACCACGTTGGCCAGGTGGAAGACCGGCGTTCCGTCGGAGCGGACCAGGACCCGGTTCTTGAGGCCCTCGGCGGGCTTCCCCAGGTCGCCCTTGACCAGGTCGTGATATGCGGCGATCCGCCTCCGGAAACGGAGGGCCCTCGCCCCGGGCACGGCCAAGACCCGCCCCGCCTCGATCCCTTCCTTCTCCTTTTCCAGGTCGAAGAGGACCCGCTCCCCCTCCCCCAGGATCTCCAGCCCCAAAAACCCGCAGAGGCTCCTTTGCTCCAGCTCGAAGACGGCCCGCTCCAGGGGAGTCCCCTCCTTCACCCGGGCGGCGGGAATGAACTCCATCCCCCGGGCCGAGACCAGGACGGGCCACCTGGGATCCACCCCCAGGGTCCGGACCTCGCCGGAATCCCGGAGGAAGGCCGACTCCTCCCAGGGGTGAGGCAGGCGGAAATGGAGGGCCGCCTTCCCGGAATCCCCTGGGGGGATATGGAAGAGCAGGGGCTCCATGTAGGCCCTTTGCTTCTTTTTCGGCCGCCTGGCGTTGGCCTCCTCGAAGGCCTCCCTGTGGGCCGACCGCAGGCTCTCCTCTTCCCGGCGGAGCCTCTCCAGGAAGGCCGCCGCCTCCCCGGGGACCCCCTCCAGGCCTCCCGCCTCCAGGAGGGCCCAGAAACTTACCCGGGGGGGCTGGAGAAAGGCCCGGCCCCCCTTCTCCAGGCGCTTCGCCGCCGCCAGGTGTTCGCCCAGGCGCTTGGACTGGTAGACAGGCTCCTCGTCCCAGTCCAGGCCCACCCACCGGAGGGCCTCCAGGAGGACCCGGATGGCCTCCTCCGTGGACCGGGCCCGGTCGGTGTCCTCCACGCGAAGCAGAAAGGCCCCCCCCTCGTGGCGGGCGAAGAGCCAGTTGAAGATGGCGGCCCGCAGGTTCCCGATATGGACCTTCCCCGTGGGGGAAGGGGCGAAACGAACTCTCACGGTCATGGGCGGTCTTCCTTGAATTTATTCTCCTACGAAAGGGCCCCATCAAACCCGGCCCAGCCCGCGGGGGCAACGAAGGGAGGAAAAATCCAGGACGTCCCCCTTTCCCCCTCCTTAACAAAGCCTTAAAACCCCCTCTCGCCCATGAACCAAAGCCCCAAAAAAAGGCCCCTTTCCCGTCCCGGGCCCAGAACCCGGGCCGCCGCGGCCCTTGTGCTGCGGCTGGGGGCGGGGAACTTCCTCCTCATGGCGGCGCTCACGGGGGTCTTCCTGGGCTACGCCCACCCGGCGAGCTGGATGGAGCGGCTCTTCCTCCTCCTGGCATGGATCTCCACGGCCACCCAGCTCACCCTGATCCCGGGCCTGGTCTCCCTCCTCCTGGTCCTGGCGCTCCCCAAAAAGAAGGTCCTGGCCTGGGCGGCGCCCCCCCTGTTCTGGTTGGCTTTCTGCCTGGCCGGCGTGGACCTGGCGATCTTTCGGATCTTCAAGTTCCACATCAACGGCCTGGTCCTCAACGTCCTGACCACCCCAGGCGCGGGGGACTCCCTGACGCTTGGATTCTGGACCTACCTGACGGCGGTCTCCATCGCCCTGGGCGCCCTGGTCCTGGAATTCCTCCTGGGCCGGTGGGCCGCCCGGAGGATGGACGCCCCTCCCGCCCGTGGAAGGTA
>JALUZX010000063.1 GCA_027011425.1 Planctomycetota bacterium | reverse complement strand
GGGAGAGACCCTCCCGCCTCCCGGCGCTCCCGGCCTTCTTCTCCGGCGCCTTCACCCTGGCCCTGGAGGTCTTCTGGACCCACTCCCTGGCCCTGACTCTGGGCTCCACGGTCTACGCCTTCGGTCTCATGCTCGGGGCCTTCCTCCTGGGCCTGGGCCTGGCCTCTCTCTTCTGCGCCCGGTGGACGGGCAAAGAAAGGGACCCCTGGACGCCGGTCTACCTCTCCTTTTCGGGGGGCGGATTCCTGGTGCTCCTCTTGACCCCCTTCCTGGGATGGGTCCCCTGGGCGTCGGCCTTCCTGGTGGAACGCTTCTCCTCGGACTTCACCCTCTTTTCCGCGGGAAGGTTCCTGGTGACCGGCTTTGCCATGGGGCTTCCCGCCTTCTTCCTGGGCCTGGCTCTCCCTGCCCTTCTCGTGGCGGGCTCCCAGGCGGGCCGGGAGGGCCGGGGAACGGGAATCATCTATAGCGCGAATACTCTCGGCGCCGTCCTCGGGCCCCTTGCGGCGGGCTACATCCTCCTCCCCGCGCTCGGCCCCAGGAGGGGCATCCTGCTCTGCGGCCTGGGGCTCCTCCTTCTTGGGGCCGGCGCCGCGGCGGCCCGGAAGGACAGGAGGGCCTACCTTCCCGCCGGGGCGTCTCTGGGGCTCGGCCTCCTCCTGGCGCTCCTCCAGCCCGCCTGGAATCCCCTGGTCACCACGTCGGGGTTCCATCTCTACGCCCTCCTGAACGAGAAGGAGGGCCTGGGGCGCTCTCTCGCGCGGAGAAAACTCCTCTACCTGGGCGAGGGCGCCCAGGGCACGGTGGCCGTCTTCGACTTCGACGTGGACGGGGAAACCCGGAGGACCTATTCGATGAACGGAAAATTCGAAGGCTCCACGAACCCCCACGACATGTTCACCCAGACCAGGGCGACGGAGCTTCCCCTGGCGCTCTGCCCCGGGAAGCCCAGGGACGTCTACATCCTTGGGCTCGGAACGGGGGTGAGCGTGGCCTCGGCCCTCCGATACCCGGTGGAGCGTGTCGATGTCTGCGAGATCTCCCCCCAGGTCGTGGAAGCCGCCCGGAAGTATTTCGCCCCCTACAACAACCGGTGCCTGGAGGACCCGCGGACCCGGCTGGTCCTGGAAGACGGCCGCAAGTGGCTTGCCCTCTCGGACCGCAAGTGGGACGTGGTCGTCTCGGAGCCCTCCAACCCCTGGATGGCCGGCGTGGACAGCCTCTTCACCCTGGAGGCCTTCCGGAACATGAAGGACCACGCCCGCCCGGGGGGGCTGGTCTGCCAGTGGGTCCAGGCCTACCTCCTGGACGAGGAGACCTTCCTCACCGTGCTCCGCACCTGGACCCGGGTCTTTCCCGAGTCCATGGCCTTCCTCTCCCACCTGGAGACCACGGACCTCCTCCTGGTGGGAAGGGTGGAAGGGGGGGATCCGGCCTCCCCCTGGAAACTCCGGGCCCGGTCCATCGAAGAACGCCTGGCCTCCAGGAAGCCCTATCCTTTCGGGGAGAAATTCGCCCCCGCTTCCCTGGTGGACCTGCTCCACTCCTTCCTGGCCGGGCCTGAACGCCTCCGGGAATGGGCCGGCCCGGGCGCCCTCAACACGGACGACCGCCCCATCCTCAGGTTCCGGGCGCCCAAGGCTCTCTACGAGGACGACGCCAGCCTCCAGTCCTGGAAGAGCCCGGGCCGTTTCCTCCAGCCCGTCCTCCCCTTCCTGGAAGGCGCCTCGGCGGCGGAGGTGAACTCCCTGGCGGCCAACTACACCTTCCTGGTCCTCCGCCTCACCCTGGAAGGGCACGAGCCCGAGGAACCCTACCTCCCCCTCAGGGTGGTCCGGGCTCTCACAAGGAGGCTCCAGGCCTTTCTCGAGACCCCTTGGGGCCGGGATTGCTGGATCGCCTGGTGGCTCCTGGGCAAGTATTACCGCTACGCTCCCCTCCGGGACGGAAGCCGCCGGGCGGGCCGGCTCGCCCCGGGCTACCCCAGGGACAAGGCCCTCTTCGCCTTCGCCCGGGCGGCGGAACTGGAGGGAGACAACCCGGAGCCCCACCTGGACCTGGCCTCGACCCTGGAGAAGGGCTGGGACGGGGAGATCGGCGGGCCCGGCTCGGACCCGGAAAAGGCCCTGGAGGAGGCCAGGAAGGCCCTATCCCTGGACCCGGACGACCCGAGGGCCCTCCTGCTGGCGGGCCGGCTCCTCTACGCCGTGGAAAAAGGGAAAGAAGCCAGGGAAATAGTGCAAGCCTTCCTTCGAAAACACCCGAACAACAAGAAGGTCCGGGCTTTTCTGGAGGTCCTGGACAAGGAACTCGGCCGGGGCGGTCCCCCGGAGAAAGGAAAGTGACCTGAAGGGAAACTTGCCCCATCCTGGACCTACGAGAACAAGCCCTCCGGCCCCGGGACTTCCCCCGAAGGGGCGCGGAGAATCACGAGTGAAATCGAGAACAAGGAACGACCCCATGAAAACCCAATTCTTTCCCTTCCGGCGGTCCGGTCTCCTTCCGGCCGCCCTGGCCCTTCTTTTGGCCGGGCTTTTCGCCCTTCCAGCCCAGGCCCGGGAAAAGAAGGACGCAGCCAAGCCCGTCCTCTATTACCTAAAGCTGGCCGGCCCCTACAAAGATCTCCCCGAGACGGGGTTCGGCCTCGGCTCCCTGCTGGGCGGGGGCTCGTCCAAGCCCAAGGGCTTCTTCGATCTCCTCTCCAAGCTGGAGGGCGTGGCCAAGGAGGGAAAGAAGGGCTGGGTCCTGGTGGACCTCTCCTCCCCCAACCTCTCCCTCAACCTGGCCCAGCTCGACGAACTCGAGCGGGTCTTCGACAAGATCCGCTCAAGCGGAAAGAAAACGGTCGCATGGCTCACCGCCGCCTCCACCCGTCAATACCAGGTGGCCTGCATGTGCGACAAGATCCTCATGGCCGACATGGGGCTCCTGGACTTCAAGGCCCCCTCCATGGAGGTCCTCTTCTACAAGGACCTGCTGGACCTTCTGGGGATCCAGGCCGTGAGCGTGCGGTGCGGCGAATTCAAGGGGGCGGTGGAGCCCTTCGTCCGCTCTTCCATGAGCGCCCACCTCAAGGCCCACTACAAGGCCATGCTGGACTCCTTCAACCACGACCTGGTGCGCCGGGTGGCCAAGGCCAGGAAGATGCCCTGGGACAAGATCCGGAAGCTCCAGGCCAAGAGGCTCTTCCGGGCCCCCCAGGCCCTGGCCGCCGGCCTGGTGGACGGACTCACATCCTGGGAGAACGCCCTGGCCTCCTTCCGCCGGACCCAGACCGAGGAGTTCACCTTGAAAGTCCTCTCTCTCAAGAAGAAGAGCCTGGACTTCTCCAATCCCTTCACCCTTTTCGCCAAGCTCTTCTCTGGCCCCAAGGAAAAACGCTTCCGCCGGGACACCGTGGTGGTCCTCCGGCTCTCGGGACAGATCGTGGACGGGGAGAAGGACACTCCCGGCTCCATCGTGGCCGGTCCCGTGGCGCGCCTGGCGGGCCGCCTGGAAAAGAACCCCAAGGTCAAGGCCGTGGTGGTTCGGATCAACTCCCCCGGCGGTTCGGCCACGGCGAGCGAGCGCATCCTTCTGGCCCTGCGCAAGCTGGCCCGGGCCAAGCCCGTGGTGGTCTCCATGGGAAGCCTGGCCGCCTCGGGCGGATACTACATCTCCTGTCTCGGCACGACGGTCTACGCCGAACCCGGAACCTTGACGGGCTCCATCGGTGTCTTCGGTCTTCTGATGAAGATGCGGGCCCTGGTGAACCGGGTGGGCCTCCACTTCGAAGAGGTGACCCTGGACGACTCGGCGGCCATGGAATCCCCCTTCCGGGAGCCTTCCCCGGAATTTCTCTCCTTCCTGCGTGAATTCGTGGACGCCACCTATGACCGGTTCCTCTCCCACGTCACCCTGGCCCGCCGGATCCCCAGGAAGAAGCTCCTGAAGATCGCCGGGGGCCGGGTCTGGAGCGGCGCCCAGGCCCTGGAGCTGGGGCTGGTGGACCGCATGGGCGGAGTGGACGCGGCCGTGGCGGAGGTCGCCTCCAAGGCGGGCCTGGGGAAGGGCAAATACGATATCAGGTATCTTCCCGCCCCCCGGAACCCCTTCAGCCTCCTGGCCCAGGAGATCCAGATGGAAAGCCTGGTCCGGACCCTTCCCGCCCCGGCCGGGGCCTTCCTGCTGGGGAAGAGGGGCCTCTCCGGCCCGGCCCTCAGGATGGTGCTGGAATCCATGAAGCCCTCC
>JALUZX010000062.1 GCA_027011425.1 Planctomycetota bacterium | reverse complement strand
GGCCCCGGGCCTGGGCCCTGGCCCCCGTGGGCATCCGGATCCGCTGACCCCGGGAGGCCCATGGGAGGAAAGCTCTCCATCCTCCAGGTCAGCCACGGGTTTCCGCCCCGGGAGCAAGCCGGGGCGGAACTTTGTTGTTTCTTCCTCTCCCGGGAACTCCTCCGGCGGGGGCACCGGGTGCAGGTCCTGGCCCGGGGCAACGACCCCTCCCGGCCCCGGGCCGCCCTGGAGGCGGAGGAATACCGGGGGATTCCCGTAACCCGGATCTACACCGATCCCGCCCGGGCCCGGTCCATGAAGGACACCTGGCTGGATCCTTCGGTCCGGGGGGCCTTCGAAAAGGTCCTGGAGAGGGGATTCGACATCGTGCACTTCCACCACCTCTACGGGCTCTCCCTGGACCTGGTGGAGGCGGCCAAGACAGCAGGCGCGGGGGTGGTGATGACCCTCCATGACTTCTGGTTCCTCTGTCCCCGGGGCCAGAGATTCACCCCGGGGGGGCGCCTCTGCGAGGAGATCCTTCCTTCCCGGTGCTCCCGTTGCATGGCCAAGAAGAGGGCCCGCTGGGCCTGGAACGCCCTGGCCTCGGCCTTGAAGGAAGGAGCGTGGAAACGCCCCCACCGGGCCCTCCCGGCGGGCCTGGCCTACCTGGCCCGCAACCTCCACACCCGGCCCCTCCTGGAGCGGACCCGGGCCTGCCTGGACGCCCTGAACAAGGCCGACCTCTGCCTTTCCCCCTCCAAGTTCCTCCTGGAGGAATACCGGGCCCGGGGCCTCTCCCCCGAAAGGAGCGCCTGGTCCGAAAACGGCCTGGACTTTCCCTGGGTGCGCGACCTGCGGCCCAGGAAGGAACCCCATACCCCCTTCCGGTTCGGATTCATCGGGTCCTTTCTCCACTCCAAGGGGGTGGAAGTGCTCCTCCAAGCCTTCCAGGGCATCCCGCCGGGACGGGCGGAACTCCACCTCCACGGGACTTCCCCCTGGGACGGCGGAGCCTACGCGGCGTCCCTGGAGAAGAAATACGCCCGCCCGGGCCTCTTCTTCCACGGGCCCTTCCCCCACGAAGAGATCCCCCGGGTGCTGTCCTCCATCGACGTCCTGGCCGTCCCCTCCCTTTGGTACGAGAACGCCCCCCTTACCCTGGACGAGGCCGCCCTGGCGGAGATCCCCGTGGTCGCCTCCGACATGGGAGGCATGAGGGAGATCACCCTGCGCCGCAAGAACGGCCTCCTCTTCCCTCCCGGCGACCCGGCCGCCCTCCGGTCCACCTTGAAACGCTTCCTGGACGAAAAAAACCTCTGGACAAGCCTCCGCCGGTCCGCCCATCCGGTAAGATCGGCGGCCGACCAGGCGGAAGAACTGGAAACCCGCTACGCCGGGATCCTGAACTCGACCCAATGACGGGATCTTGCCTCCCCCAGGCTAAAAAAATGGCCTCCTCAGCAGAATCTGTGGGTCCTTGGAGGGCCAAAAAAGCGAAAAGTTCCCCAAACAGCCCGCAAAAGGGCCAGCTCCCGCCCTTCCAGCCTTACCCTTGGTTTTGACACCTAAAAACGGGGGCGGTTGTGCGCCCATATCCGGGAAGAGAAGGAACCTGAGCCTTGATTTCAGACCATGCTTTCCAGGGTGCTTCCTTCAAAAGAAATCAGTGCCCTTTTCAAGTGGTGCGCAAGGCTAAAGTCCCAAATCAGCCAAGTCCGCACCAGGACGAGGGCTGGGCGTCAGCCCCGCCGTATACCCTCGCCGCGCCGCCCCGCACCCTCCCCTCGTGAGGGGGCGGCGCGGCGAGGGGAGGAGGCGGGGCGGGCCCCAGCCGGGCCTTTGCCCGCTGTTCCCGGCTGAGGGTAGATCTTTCCCCTTTCCACGCCACCTCGACCTACAGATTCTGCGGAAGAGCCTTTTTTTCGAGTTCCCCCCGGGGGCAGGGGGCCGGGTTAGAATAAAGCGCGTTGAAAACTCCAATCCTTGGAACCAAGCCGATCCGAACCATGAAAAAAGCCTTCCTCCTCGCGTGCCTCTCCGGGGGCCTCTTCTCCTCTTTCTCCGCCTCCCTCCTTCCCGCGCAGGCGGGGCGGGGGACCCTTCTTCTCCGTCTGGAGGGGAAGGCCGGCTGGATCCGCGTCGCCCAGGCCTGGAAGAAGGACTTTCCTTTCCGGATTCCCCGCCTGCAGGATCCCTCCTCGGGGTGGGTGGAAGTCCTGGACCGCTCCGGAAGGATGGCCGCCCGCGTTCCCCTGGACCTCACGGTGTTCAACATGAGACGGGACGCCCTGAGGGGGAAGGATCTCGTCCAGGGCATGGACGAGATCCGGCCGGGGAGAGTGGATGCCACCGTCAAGATTCCGGACCTGGGTAAGCGTCTGGGGGGGCTCAGGTTTCTCTATCTCAGGAAGGGAACCTGGGAGGTCCTGGGCCGGGCCACGGCGGCCGATGTGCGGCGTGTGACCCGGGCCGTCCTTCCCATGGCCGGCCCCGTGGTCAAGACCCTCGTCTCCAACGGCCCTGTGAAGAACCGCTACGACATGGTCATCCTGGGCGATGGATACAGGGACGTGGAGATCTCCCGCTTCTACAAGGACGTGAAGGGCTGGATCCAGAACCTCTTCTCCCGGGAGCCCTACAAGAGCTACAAAGAGTATTTCAACGTGCACACCGTTTTCCGCGCTTCCAAGGAGTCCGGCGCCAGCCACCCCGACAGGAACCCGCCGATCTACAGGAACAACGCCTACGGCGCCAGCTACAACACCGGTGGAGTTCCGCGCTGTCTCTACATCCACAAGCGCGCCCTGGCCCTTTCCGACGCCGCCCTGGCACCGGACATGGAAGGACGGGTGGTGGTCTTCGTCAACGATTCCCGCTACGGGGGCTGCGGGGGCACATTCTCGGTCTCCTACAATGGATCCGCCGCCAAGGAGGTCCAGACCCACGAGCTGGGGCACTCCTTCGGGTTGCTTGCAGACGAATACGGAGGCCCCGGCGCATACACGGGCCCGGAGCCCCGCCAGCCCAACGTGACGGCCGACAAGACGGGGAAGACCAAGTGGCCCCTTTGGCTCGGCTACAACGGCGTGGGCCTCTTCGAAGGCGCCATGTATCGCAACAAAGGGATCTGGAGGCCCAAGTACACCTGCCTGATGCGATCCCTCTACAAGCCCCTTTGCGAGATCTGCGTGGAGCAGATCCTCAAGCAATGCTACGTCAGGACCGATCCCATCGAGGATCCCTACCCGCCCTTCTCCAAGATCACCCTCACATCGTCCTACCCGGTGACGGTCTCCTTCAAGGACCTGGTCCCGGGGGGCGGGAAAGTCACGTGGTTCCTGGACGGAAAGCCCGTCCAGTCGGGGGGAACCAGCTTCCTCCTCAAGAAGGGGGCGCTCCCTTTCGGGCGGCACAAGCTCACTTTGAAGGTGGAGGACACGACCGCCATGGTCCGCAAGGACCCGGCGAAGATGCTCGTTCACACCAGGGAATGGCAGGTGGACGTCCGGGTCGATGCAGGGCACACCCTCTTTTATACGCTCGATGGTTCCGCCGCCGGCGCGGGGCTCGGGGGCTCCGTTTGCGGCGTGGGGGACGCCGACGGGGATGGATTCGCCGACTTCGCCGCCGGCGGGAACGGCGTGGCCCGCGTCTGGTCCGGCGCCTCGGGGAGGGCGATCTTCTCTTTCACCCTCTCCAAGGCGGGTCCCCTCGTGGTGGGCCGGGCAGGCGACGTGAACAAGGACGGCCGGGTGGACCTGCTCGCCGGCGCGCCCGGTGATTCCACCAACGGAACCAAGGCCGGCCGGGTCTTTGTGGTCTCCGGCAGGGACGGGAAGACCGTCCTCCTCGATCTCAAAGGAAAAAGAGCGGGCGGCATGTTGGGTGCGGCCGTCCTGGGGCTCGGCGACGTGAACGGCGACGGCTACCCGGATTTCGCCGCGGGAGCCCCGGGCGCCGGGGGAACGGGGCTGGTCCGGGTGGTTTCCGGAAAGGACGGCTCTATCCTTCGGACTTTCACTGGAACCGCCTCGGGAGGCTCCTTTGGAGCCGCCCTGGCGGGCGGGGCCGACGTGGACGGCGACGGCAAGGACGACCTGGCCGTGGGGGCTCCTATGACTTCCGGCGGTCTCGGGGCGGTCCAGGTCTTCAACATCTCCGGCGGGAAGAGCCTGCTCACCCTATCCGGAAAGACGGCGGGCGGGAAATTCGGTTTTTCCCTGGCTTTGCCGGGAGACCTGGACGGCGACGGGAGTTCGGAAGTGGC
>JALUZX010000061.1 GCA_027011425.1 Planctomycetota bacterium | reverse complement strand
GAAGAAGCCGGGGAAGGAGGGGAAGGGGTCCCCGGGGGTTCTGGCCCAGGGGAAACAGGGACACCACCGATCGGAAGGGCCGTTTCCGAATCGATGGTTTGAGCCCGGGGAAGTGGCATTTCATCGCCCTTGGCCGCGCCTACGGGATGGGGGAGAGCGCCGCGGTGGTTCTGGAGAAAGGAAAGAAGCCCGCGCCCCTGGAAATCCTGGTTCCCCCTGGGGCGGTTCTCTCCGGAAAGGTCACGGGATGGCGGCGGGAAGAACTCACCCGCATGCTCGTCGCCGCTTTCGGGCCAGACAGAAGGCCCCACACCTGTGCCGTGGACGCTCAGGGACGCTTCGAGTTGAAAGGCCTTCCCGCCGGGGAATGGAGCGTGCTGGCCGTGGCCGGAGACCCCAGGGTCCTCGTGCGGGCCTTCTTCCGCGGAAGGAACGGGGCCGCCGGCCAGGTCAAGGTCCGCCTGGAGGAAGGGGGAAAGGCACAGGTGGAAGTCCCGCTCTTCCGGCCATCCTGGGGATCCCTTTCGGGAACCCTCTTCCGGGGCGGACTTCCAGCGGCGGGATACCAGGTCCGCCTCGTTCCGGTGAAAGCCCCCCGGGGAGGAAACCAGCCACCCCGGGGCGGCCGCCCACGGAGAGGACGGGGGGGCCCGATGGGGAGGTCCGGAAGGGGACCCAGAGCGGAGGTGGACATCCAGGGGGCCTTCTTCTTCCCCGACGTGGACGCCGGGGCCTATACCCTGGAAGGGAGTCCCAAGGGCCGGGACTGGATCCCCCTGGGTAAAGTGGTGATCCCCGTGGGGCACACCGTCCAGGTGGCCCTCACCTGGCCCGTGGGCTCCGTGGAAGGAGAGGTCCTCCTGAACGGAATGCCCCTGGCCGGGGCCAGGATCAGGCTCCTCCCCCTCCGGGAGGGAACTACCCCAGGCCCCGGGGCCGGAGCCTTTTCCTCCTCCCCCGCCTCATTCGAGACCAGGACCGGGAAGGACGGGAGTTTCAAGGTCAAGGACGTTCCCCCCGGAACGTATTCGGTGGAAGTCAGGGGTGGAAAGAGGCGTTCCCGGGCCTACTTCGGCCCCATCCGGGTCTTCCAGGACCAGGTAACGCGGCAGGTTTTCACCTGGAACGTGTGCGATCTCCAGGTCCGCGTGGTGGACGGCGACTCCGGGAAGCCCCTGAAGAGATGCTTCGTCCTGGTCCGGCCCGCGGGAAACACCCCGGGCCGCGGGAGAGGCTTCCGGCGCACGGGATTTGCAAGAACCGACGGCAAGGGCCTGGCCCTGATCCGGAACGTCCAGGAAGGGGAGGTCCGGGTCTTGGTCTTCAGCAGGGATCACGGAAAGGGGGAAGCGGCCCTCCGCCTCTCGCCGGGCATGCTCAACCAGGTAAAGATCCCCATGAAGAAACAGGCCCCCCCCTCCCGGGGAAGAGGCAATGGCCGTTCCCGCCCCGGCGGGAGGAAGAGGAACGGGAAGGGCCGGCGCCGGGGGCGGTGATCACCGCCTTGCGGGCGGTTCCCCCTCTTCCCTCCCGTGGAAGAGGCGGACCAGGCCGGGCATGGTCGTTCCCTGGACCAGGATGGAGAAGACCACCACCAGGTAGGTGGAGGAAAGAAGGAGGTTCCTGTGGGGGCCTTCGGGGAGCGAGAGGGCCATGGCCACGGAGATCCCTCCCCTCAGGCCCCCCCAGGTCAGGATGGAAACCGTCCCCTTCGGAAAGGGGCGGAACTTTCTGAGGACCGCGATGGGCCCCCAGACGCTCAGGACCCGGGAGAGCAGAACCAGGAGGACCGCCGTGGTCCCGGCCAGGAAGAAGGGCGTCCGAAAGACAAGGGCGAGCACCTCCAGGCCGATGAGCACGAAAAGCAGGGCGTTCAGGATCTCGTCCACCAGCTCCCAGAAGGTGTCGATGTTGCGCCTGGTCTTCTCCGACATGGCGAAGACCCTCCCGTGGTTCCCGATGAGCAGGCCCGCCACAACAGTGGAAATGGGGGCGGACACGTGGATGAGTTCCGCCAGGGCGTAACCGGCCGTGACGAGGGCCAGGGTGAGGAGGATCTCCACCTGGTAGCAGTCCACCGACCGGAGCAGGAAGAAAGTCACCCCGCCTGTAAGGAGCCCGAAGAGCACCCCTCCCGCGGCTTCTTCCAGGAGCAGAAGGGAGACCTTTCCCGCCGTGACGCCTTCGCCGCCCGCGGCCAGGGCCAGGACGGCCAGGAAGACCACCACGCCCACGCCGTCGTTGAAGAGGGACTCCCCGGTGATCACCGTCTCCACATCCTTGGGGGCCCCTGCGGAGCGGAGAAGGCCCATCACCGCGATGGGGTCGGTGGGGGAGATGAGGGCCCCGAAAACCAGGCAGGTCAAGAAGGGAATTTCCCACCCGGCCAGGCGGGCGGCGAAAAAGGAGAGGGTTCCCACAAGGAAAGTGGAGAGAAAGACCCCGAGGGTGGCAAGGATCCCGATGGTCCATTTCCGCCGGGCCAGGCTGTTCAGGTTGATGTGGAGGGCCCCGGCGAAGAGGAGAAAGCTCAGCATGCCGTGGAGCACGGTCCGGTCGAAGTCGATCTGCTCCACCACCTTCCGCGCCGGTTCCCGGAAAGGAAGGCCCAACAGCTCCAGGACGATGAGCAGGAGTGAGAAGACCAGGGCCAGGAGCATGACCCCAACCGTGGTTGGAAGCCGGATCCACCTGTGGTTGGCGTAACTGCACAGGGCCGTCAGGGTGAAGAGGGCCGCCAGGACCTGGAAGATTTCCATGGAAAGGATTTTCTCAGGAACCCAGGTGGTCTCCCAGGAGCTTCAGAACCTGCAGGGCCTGGAAGAGGAGGGCGTAGTGGTCCCCGTGGATCCAGTGGATCTTCACGCCCGGCCCGATGGCCGCGGCCAGGGCGCGGGCGGATTCGGGAGGCACGATAGGATCCTTGTCGGCGTTCACCATCAGGACCGAGGAGGGAGGAATCCTGTGGGCGTAGTTGCAGGGTTCGATGGGGGCCAGGAGCCGGAGGAGGCGGTTCCCGGTCAATCCCTTCGCGAGGAGGTATTTCTTGAGGGAACGGGCCTCCCGGGCGTCGCTCATAAAGACCTTCTCCATCCTCCCTCCCGCCAGGATGATCCCCGTGCGGTGGAATCCCCCGTCCACTCCCGAGGAGAGGGCCGCCAGGAACCCTCCCAGGCTCACGCCGGCCACGGAGATCCGGCCGGGGTCCACGCCGGGCATCGTGGAGAGGAGCAGGGCCGCTCTCCGGATATCCAGCACGGTCTGGCGCACCCCTGCCAGGAGGGTGGGAAGGTCCTTGGAGAGCTTCTTCGTTCTTCGCGGGTCCTTGGGACGCCTTGGGCCGTAATAGGCCATCTTCAACAAGAGGGCGTGCATGCCCCGCCCCGCCAGGTAGTTGGAGACCAGCCGGGCCACCCGGAACTTTCCGTCCAGGATGTGGAGGACGATGACGGCTGGGCGTCTTCCGCCTCCCCGGACGCGGTAGAACTCGCAGGGCACCGTGTTGTTCTCCGGGTCCGGGGAGACCACCGGCGAGGGGAAGCGCAGGTCGTAGACGTCGAAGCCCGAAAAGCGTGCCTTCAGGGTCCCCTTCCAGGCGAACCCCTTGCCCGGAAGTTCATACCGGGCGAGGAGCCGGGCCGTGGCCGGATCTCTTTCGGGCTTCAGCGGGCGGGTCCGCCCCGGCGGAACCCGTCCCGAAAAGAGAGCGGGCCCCGGGGGGGCCTTTTTGGGGCGGACTATGGGGGAGACTTTCTTCGAGGTCCCCTTGGGCCGGGCCGTCCCGGAAGGCGCCCGGAAGCGGAGCACCTCGGCCAGGGAAACCCGGGAGTAGCGCTGGAAGCAGGCCTGGAACCGGTCGCTCCGGGAGGGGTCGGCCGCGTAGGCCACCCGGATGGTGAGCAGGGCCGGGTCCATGAGGGCGCACTGGAGGTTGCTCTTCATGGCCACGGGACGTTCCATGAGGGCCAGGGCCTCCAGGGTCCCGAAAGAACCGTAGCCACGGGCCACCCTCTCCCTGAGGGAACGGAGCCGGGATCCGGCGCTCATGAGCACCGTGTCGGGAAGGGGGGGGACAGGGAGGAGGGGATGGGCCTTCCCCGGTCGGAGGACCTGGAAGGTCGAGGGCGTGCAATAGAGACCCCGGGCGTCGGGGATCTTTCCGTCGGAGACCACGTAGTAATATTCGCAGGTCCGCGGGGTCTCCCGGAAGATTCGAAGGGCCTCCTCCAGGGTGGCCGCCTCCTCCAGGAC
>JALUZX010000060.1 GCA_027011425.1 Planctomycetota bacterium | reverse complement strand
GGCGGGCCCCCTCCCAGCGGCGGGGGAGGATGGCCGCCGAGGAGGGAAAGATGCGGAGGATGGAGAAGAGCGGAAGGGGGAGGCCCATGGGTGTGAGGGCGTCGGGGTCCACGCCCCATAGCCGGCGCCCGTCATGGATGCAGATCCGCCCCCCGCAAAGGACCCAGTTCCTCCCCGCTGGAATCCATCCTCTCCGGGGGGGATGTGGTTTGGGGCTGGAAGTCCCGAAAAAGGAGGGGGTCGCCCGCAGGACCAGGGACTTCCTGAACTTCAGGTCCCGGGAAACCTCCAGGGGCGGGGGCACCCGGTCGGCTTCTCCCTCGGGAAGGGGCCAGGGGTCGGCCAGGAGGGCCAAGGTCTTCCGGGCAAGGTCCCTGCGTCCTTCCACCTCTTCGTGGAAGGGGCCGGCCTGGAGGGACGGAGGCAGGAGGTCCGCCCGGCGGAGCACGGAAAGGGCCTCCCTTGGTCTTCCTTCTTCCAGGTCCAGGTCGGCAAGAGCAAGGATCGCCTTTCCCGTTTGCGGAAGAAAAGGAAAGGACCGAACCAGGGCGGTGAGCCTTCCCCTGTCGGCCACTCCCGGGCCCCAGATGTGGGACCAGCCCTCCCGGCAGAGGGCTTGGATCTCATTTTGGAGATCCGGTGGAGAGGAAGCGATCATTCCGGCCAGGTGGACCAGGAGGCCTTCGGCCCAGCGTTTGCCCCGGGCGACCAGGGAAGAGTCGGGCCTGCGGGAGAGGTCCAGGAGGAGCCGGGCCGCCCGGGTCCAGTTCTTGGCGGCCAGGGCCCGGCGCAGGGCCTCGAGGGATTTGCGGGCCGGCGTGGGAAGGACGGGAAGGAGGGTGGAGTTTCTCAGGTTCCCGCCCTCCTGGAGGGGAAGGGCCGGCTTTTCCTGGCAAGGGGACAAAGGAAGAAGAAGGAAAAGGTACAGGGGAAGGGGAATGGACGGGCGGCGTCTCATGCCCGGCGGAGGGAAGGCCCCGTCATTTGACCAGCCCCTTGGCTTTCAGCTCCAGGTAGAGGCGAAGGGCTTCCTGGGGGTCTTCCGAGACGGCCCGGGTCTTTTTCTTGTAGATGTCCCGGACTTTTTCCAGGCGGCGTCTTTCCTTCCGGGCCCGGCGGAGTTCGCTTGCAACGATTTTCTCCTCCTGGAAGGCCGGAATGGTCTGTGTAAAGAAAAGAAGCCCCGCCAGGCCCAGAAGGGCCAGAAATACGGCGTGGGAAGCCCGTCCGCCGGAATCGCCGGTTGGGGCCGCCTCTTTGGTTTTCCCCTCCATGGGCCGGGTCTTTCCTTGGGTTCCGGGGAGCGGCCGGTCCGGCCCGACGGGAAGGCGGGCCGGACCGAGGTCGGGGGCCGGACGGATCAGATGACCCCGTAGACCGCCGCGTCTCCCAGGAGTTCTTCGATACGCAGAAGCTGATTGTACTTGGCTACCCGCTCGGTACGGCAGGGAGCCCCCGTCTTGATCTGGCCGGAGCCTACGGCCACGGCCAGGTCGGCGATGGTAGTGTCCTCGGTCTCGCCCGAGCGGTGGGAGATCACCGTCCGCCACCCCGCCCGGTGTGCCATCTCCACGGTCTGGAGGGTCTCGGTCAGGGTGCCGATCTGGTTGAGCTTGATGAGAATGGCGTTGGCCGTCTTCTCCTGGATGCCCCTTTTGAGGCGTTCCGGGTTGGTGACGAAGATGTCGTCGCCCACGAGTTGGACCTTGTCGCCCAGTTCCCGGGTGAGGTGCCGCCACCCTTCCCAGTCGTCCTCGGCCAGGCCGTCTTCCAGGAAGAAGACCGGGTAGGCCTCGGCCCACTTCTTCCAGAGTTCCACCATCTCTTCCGAGGAGAGGTGGCGGTTTTCGCTGGCCAGGTGGTACTTGCCGTCCTTGTAGATCTCAGATGTCGCCGGGTCCAGGTTGAGGACGATGTCCTTGTCCCGGCCCGCCTGGAGCCCGGTTTTCCCGATGGCCTCCAGGATGACCTCCACGGCTTCCTCGTTGGCCTGGAGATTGGGAGCGAAGCCGCCTTCGTCGCCCACGCCCGTGCCCAGGCCCTTTTCTTTGAGGATGCTCTTGAGTGCGTGGTAGACCTCCGACCCCATCCGGAGTCCCTCGGCGAAGGTGGGGGCCCCGATTGGCATGATCATGAATTCCTGGAAGTCCACGTTGTTGTCGGCGTGGCTTCCGCCGTTGAGGATGTTCATCGAGGGGGCGGGGATGCGCACGGCGTTCACCCCACCGATGTAGGCGAAAAGAGGAAGGCCCGCCTCGGCGGCGGCCGCCTTGGCCACTCCCACCGAGCAGGCCAGGATGGCGTTGGCCCCCAGGCGCCCCTTGTTGGGGGTGCCGTCCAGCTCGCTGAGGAACTTGTCGATGGCCACCTGCTCGTCGGCGTCCATCCCCTCCAGGGCCGGGGCGATCTCTTCGTTGATGTGGGCGACGGCCTTTTGCACGCCCTTGCCCCCGTAACGGGACTTGTCCCCGTCGCGGAGTTCGACCGCTTCGTGGGTGCCCGTGGAGGCCCCCGAAGGGACGGCGGCCCGGCTCGTGGCGCCCGATTCCAAGGTGATTTCCACCTCGACGGTGGGGTTCCCGCGGGAGTCCAGGATCTCCCGCCCGTGTACGTTCAGGATTTCACTCATAATGAACCGGAAGATAGCGGGAAGATCGGGGTGGGACAACGGGGAATCAAAAGGGTTCTCTCCGGGAGGGCCGGGAAGGTAGAAAGGAGGCCATGAGCGGTCCCTGGACACCCTGGAATTTGGGCTCCCTGGAGGTCCCGAACCGGCTGGTCCGGTCGGCCACCTGGGAGGGGCTGGCCGGCGGGGACGGGCGCCCCCGGCCGGAGCTGGCGGAGATGCTGGGGCGGCTCTCCGAAGGGGGCGCGGGGATGGTCGTGGCGGGGTTCGCTTACGTGGACCCGAGAGGCAAGGCCCTGATCGGCCAGACCGGGGCCTGCGACGACGCCCTCCTGGAGGACCTGGCGGCCCTGGCGGAGGCGATCCGCCGGGGCGGCGCCCGGAGCTGCCTCCAGATCGGGCACTGCGGGGCCCAGCTCTGGCGGGTTCTCGCCGAGAAGGGAATCAAGGCCGAGGGGCCCTCGGCCGCCGCGGGCGTGGAGGAAATGACGCCCGAGCGGATCCGCGAACTGATCCGGGCCTTCGGCGGGGCGGCGCGCCGGGTGAAGGAGGCGGGGTTCGACGCGGTCCAGCTCCACTGCGCCCACGGCTACCTTCTCGGGTCCTTTCTTTCGCCCAGAAGCAATCGAAGGAGCGACGAGTGGGGGGGGAGCCTGGAGGGCCGTGCCCGGTTTCCCCTGGAGGTCTACAGGGCCGTCCGGGCGGCGGTGGGTCCGGATTACCCGGTCTGGGTGAAATGGAACGGCCGGGACTACGTGGAAGGGGGGCTGGAGGCGGAGGAATCCCTGGAGGCGGCGGCCCTTCTCGTCGAAGAGGGCCTGGACGGGATCGAGGTGAGCGGGGGAGTCCTGGACTCGGGCGATCTCGGGACCACCAGGGGGCCCGAGGCGGAGGAGGGGTATTTTCTCGAGGAGGCCCGGGCCTTCGCGGAGAGGCTCCCCGTCCCCGTGGGAACGGTGGGGGGGATCCGGAGCCTGATTGCTGTGGAGAGGATTCTCGGGGAAGGGCTCGCCTTCGTCTCCCTCTCCCGGCCCCTCATCCGGGAGCCCGATCTCCCCAAGGCCTGGCGGTCCGGGGAAAAGCGGTCCGCGGACTGCGTCTCCTGCAACCGCTGTTTCGTCCCCGCCCTTCGCGGCAAGGGCATCCGCTGCATGGGCCCCCGCCGCCGGAGGGGATAGGAATCCAGGGGCCTCCAGCCATTCTGTTTTCAAGGTTTTCAAGGAGGGTCGATGGGGGGGCTTGGGTATTCTCCCGCCTCCGGTGGGGCACCATCGAATGCCGTCTCCTTCGTAAAGTCGGATGGATCTTTTTAGGCTGGAAAGAAAGGAAGTGTGGGTTCCTTCCCCGGGACGACGTTCGGGCCGTCGCTTCGCGCCGGCCCTCCGGCGTCCCCTACGCAGCCGAAGACGGCAGAATCGCTCCTCATGGGGCCCCACCTCCGGGGGGAGTCAGGGCCGATTCTTAAGGGGATGGGTCAAGAAACTGTGCCCTTTTCAAGAGGTTTGCAGGGATCGAGGCTGAAAATGGGCAAGTCCGCCCCCAAGGACGAGGCTTGGGCGTCAGCCCCGCCGTATACCCTCGCCGCGCCGCCCCGCACCCTCCCTCGGAGGGGGCGGCGCGGCGAGGGGAGGTGAGG
>JALUZX010000059.1 GCA_027011425.1 Planctomycetota bacterium | reverse complement strand
ACGAGAGGGTTTACGAAACCCCTTACTGGCGCTTCTACCGGGAGGTGAGCTGGAGGCACCTGAAGAAGTTCCTTCCCTCACGGCGCCCCGCCTGGGCCTTGGACCTGGGGTGCGGGCCGGGCTGGTTCGGGATCCGGCTCCTCAAGGCGGGCTTTCACGTGACATTCCTGGACATCTCCCGGGCCATGCTGGACGAGGCGCGGGCCCGGGTGGAGAGACTGGGCCGGCCCGAAAAAGCCGAGTTCGTGAAGGCCGACATGCAGGACCTGGGCGTCCTGGAGGCGGAGCGTTTCGCCTTCGCCACGGCCCAGGGGGACACCCTGGGATTCTGTTCCCGCCCCCAGGCGGCCCTGTCGGAACTCCACCGCGTGACGGCCCCCGGAGGGACGGCGGTCCTCTCGGTGGACCACAGGGCCTCGGCGGCCCGGGCCTACGTGGCCAGGAGGGACCTGGACGGCCTGGCCAGGTTCCTCAAGACGGGCCGGACCGAGTGGCTCTCCTCCAGGAGGGGGGAGCGTTTTCCGGTGCACATGTTCGAGGCATCCGAACTACGACACGCCCTCGAGGCGGCCGGGTTCCAGCCCTTGGACCTGGTGGGGAAGACGGTCCTCTTCCACAGGGAAGACAAGCTTCTTCTGGAGGAGACGCCGATGCGGAAACTGCTCGCCCTGGAGGAGAAGGTCCAGGGCCGGGAGGGATGGCTGGGCCTGGCCTCCCACCTCCAGGTCGCCGCCCGGAAGCCCCTGTAAGGGACGCCCGAGGCCCGGGCCCTCAGGCCTTCTGGATGAACTCCTCCAGGTCCTTCCTCAGGTCGGCGAGGCTGTAATTCTGGACCGTAATGCACTTGTAGATGATCTGCTCCAGTTCCGGCGGGGTCCTGGGGTTCAGGGCGGAGGGAGGAGCGTAGGAAAGGAAGTATGAGAGGGAGAGCCTGACCGTCTCGCCCCCTGTATTTGCTCCAGCGTATTCCCAGGGCACCTCGTCGAAAGGGAGGGTGCCCGTGAGAATCTCGTAGATCATGATGCCCACGGCCATCACGTCCGCCCTGGAATTCTCCAGGAGGAGGGGGTTGTAATGAGGGGTCGTAGTGATCGCCTTCTTTTCCGGGCACCGGTAGGCCGGGTCGATGAGGACCACCTTGCCGGAAGGCTTGATCAGGATGTTCTCGGGTTTGAGATCGCCGTGGTAGGGCAATCCCCCCTGGGCGGCCCCCTCTTCCAGGGCGCGGACCGCGGCGAGGAACCAGTTGAGATGGATTCCTTCCAGGTTGCGGATCTTTTCCCTGAGGACTTTTCCCCTCACGTGCTCCAGGACCAGGACGGGCCTTTCCTCGTCTTCGATCACCTCCCGGACCTTGACGATGTTGGGAGAATCGACGCCCTGGAGTATTTCAGCTTCAGCGTAAAGGACCTGGTCGATCTCCTCCACGTCGAGAAAATCGATCCGGACGCCGCCGGGCTGGAAGAAGATCGCCTCCCCCGGTGTCTCATCGGGGCTGATCCCTTCCGGGGTCCTCCTGGAGGTGACCTCCATGAGGCGGGTGACGTAGCGTCCTCCCCCGGCATTGTTTCCGAACTTCAGCGCCACCGTCTCCCCGGTTTCCACGTGCTCCCCCTGGTAGACCAGGGAGAAGCCCCCCCTTCCCAGAAACCTGGTGATCCGGTAGTTCCCGACCAACTCTCCTACAGCGAGCTTCATCATGGTGCAGATCCAACGTGGGCTCGTTTCCTGGGAACCTCTCCTTCGGCCCCTTTTTCGGGAGGAAAGGGGCCCGGAATTGACGTGAAATGCCGGAATTCGGCGCCCCATCTGAAACAGGGACAAATCCCCAATGGCAAGGGGACCAGGAAACCCTCTTCCCCTTGATCCACCCAAAAAATCGGGGAAGAATCGGGCCCTTGACCCAGGCCAAGTCCGGAAAATCGAGAATGATCATGGCTGGAAAACGCCTCGGCGGAGTCCTGCTTGGAGGATTTCTCCTCCTTTTCGCCCCAGCCTGCAGGCAGGGCGGAGGGGGAGGAGGGACTCCTTCCCCTCTCCAGGCGCCCCACCTGGTTTCCGCCTCCTTCTACGGGGAGAACGGAAGTGACATCGTTCCCGACCCCGGGGAGAGGGTGCGTCTCTCTTTCGACCAGCCCGTCCTCATCGCGCCGGGTATCTCACTTCGTGATACCGACGTCACTCTCTCGGGCGGGGGCAGCCTGGGAACGGGCGATCTGGTCATGGAACAGGAGAACCCCTTCACCCTGGACGTGATCCTGGGCAAAGGGGCGGCCTTCACCCCGGGATCCACCAGAATGGACCTGGCCGCGGGCCAGGCCGCGGTCCTATCCAGGGACGGCTCCGCGGCGGCCCCCTACAAGGGTGTGGAGATCCAGGCCGGGACGCCCGAAGTAGGGACACTCACCATCGGGGACATTCCTCCCCTTCTCAACGGAACGGGCCCGGCCGAGGGAACACTCCTGGTCCCCACCAGCGGGTTCCCCATCGATCTCTCCTGGAAGGACCGGGACGGGGGGGAGGTGGATCTCTCCACCCTGGGACTCTTCGCCACGGTTCCCCTATCCACCCCTTCCGGCGCCGTTCAGGCCGGCGTCAACCTCCTCCCCTTCCTGGAGGAAACGAAAACGGCCCCTGATTCCCGGCGCCTCATCCCGGGGCAGGGAGTCTCCTTCCCCGAGGGAGCCTTCATCCTCTGGGCGACGGTGAAGGACAAGGAAGGCAAGGTCTCTCCCAGGGCCGCCCTCGAGCTGAGAGCCGCCGAGGCCACGGACGACATGCGCCCCTTCGAAACCAAAGTGAATCCTTCCCAGGTTTGGTATATCGACCTGGACAGGGACAGGGAAGGAATCTCCTCCAGCGGGTCGGCGACCATCACCATCACGGTCGCGGAAACACCCAACGGGATCCCCGATTTCCGGGAGGATCTCGAGATCCTCGGCTTGAGAAGCGATTCTCCCCTCTTCACGGACCTGGGGGACGGAACCCACCCCAACGATTTCCTGGAAAAGATGGTGGAGGACGCCCTCCTGGAGAACTTGTCGCTCATTTTCAAGGACACCCGGGTGACCTTCACTTTCACCCGCCCCGGCCCCCTTCCGCCCAACCTCGAGACCCCATACAACGAATTCGGTTTCTCCAGGATCGCCGTGGGCGGAGCATCCGAAAGCGGCGCCCTGGGGCTCGCCTTCATGGACCGGCACAACGCCAACCAGGACGACGACGGAGCCTGGCCGGGCTCCTCTCCCCCCTTCCGCCTGTCCCTGGGCGTCTTTCCGACGGAGTTGATCCGGTTCTCCGTCAACCTCTCCCCCACCAGCAGTTTCAGGGCGGATTTCGACCCCCTCATGCCGGGAAGAGGCACGCCCGCCGGCGAAGGGACCAAGGATCTTTCCGTTCTCCGGTATCTGGCGGGGCTGGCCTCCTCCACCACCGACCCGGACCGGGCCGACGTCATCGAAAACGCCTGCCGGGACCTGGGTCGCTTCCTGGCAGTGGTCCTTTCCCATGAGGTGGGCCATTCCATGGGCCTCGTTGCCGACGGGGCGCCCCCCACGGGCCTCTACGGCAATCTCCCCTCGGCCTTCCCAGGTTCCGATTCGGGGCATATCGACCTCTCCTTCTCGGGCCTCTACCCCCTGGCGGCCCAGAACATCATGGCGCCCTCCATTTCCTACCAGGCGGCCCTGAGCCTGGGAACGACCTTCAACCCCCTGAACCGGGCCTGGCTCAGGGAACAGGTCCTTTATTTCGGAAACATCCCGGCCGGGGGGGCGCGATGAAGGTCCAAGTCCCCTGCCTGCCGGTCCTCTTCGCCCTCCTCTTCCTCCCCCTCCCCCGGCCGCGGGCACAGGGAGCCCTCTCCCTCCTGGAAAGGGCCCGCCTGGCCGTGGAAGGCCGGCTCCTTGCGGCTCGCCGGGTCGAGGGCCCCTTCCCCCGGCGCCTCTTCCAGGTTTCCCGGGTGCTCCGCGGTCCCTCGGGCATCCGGATGCTCCGCCTGGCCGCCATGGAGGAGATCTCCGCCCATAAGAGGCCCCTTCCGGGAAAAGAATACCTCCTCTTCCTGGCCCCCCTCCCCGCCGGGAGAGCCCCTTTCCGGGTTTATACGGTTCTCCAACTACCCTTCGGCGCGGTCCCCCTGGACGCGCCGGGAGGAAGGGAATTCGCCCTCCATGTTTTGAAACTCTCCCGGGCTCTTCCTTTCCCGGACCGGCTTGGGGCTGAACTCCTCAGGGCCCTGGAATCGCCACACCCCTTCCTGGTC
>JALUZX010000058.1 GCA_027011425.1 Planctomycetota bacterium | reverse complement strand
GATCATCACGTCCCGGAAAGGCTGGTTCATGGGAGAGGGGATGAACTCGTCCATCCGGATCCCGGTGGACTCGAAGCGCTGGGCCAACTGCTCCACCATCTCGGCCGGGGGAAGGCCGGCGATCCGGACCGCCGCCTCCCGGTCGGCCCGGTCCATGGGGATGATCTCTTCGCCCTGGACACGCTTCAGCCGGAGGCGCAGGTCGTGGACCACCTTGGCGTCCACAGGGGCCTCCAGCCCGTAGGCGGCAGCCATGACCAGGACGGCGTGGGAGCGGAGGACCTTGTCGGCCGAGTCGGCTCCAGCCTTGGGGATCACCAGCCTGGACCTGGGATCCCCCACCCCCGCCAGAAGAAGCAGGAGTTCCGAGTCGCCTTTCAGGGAAGCCCGGGCCAAGGGAAAGGCGGAGCGGTCCAGCTTGTAGTCCTTCCCCGAAGGGGGCTTCACCTGGCCGGCCAGCTTCCCCACGGCCAGGCCCGCCTGCTCCAGGATCCTATCCGGTGCCATGATGGTCTCCCCGGGAGCAGACTTCAGCTTCTCCAGGGGGACCAGGGACTTGTCCATCCTCCGGATGGCCCGGGAGGTGATCTCCTGGTAGTCCAGGTAGACCTTTTCCAGGGGAGGAATCTCCCTGCCGATCACCAGGGCGAGAAGGACCACACCACGGCCGTGAGCCCGCCCCCGAAAAGGAGGGTCACCGGTTCGCGGAGCGAACGCTTCTCTTCCTCCTCCCCGCCGCTTCCCGCATTTTCGCCGTCCTTTTCCTTTTCTTCTTTTTTCCCTTCTCCGCTTTCCTTGGCGAATTCCTCGTCCTCCAGCTTCACCTGGGCCCGGGCGGCCTCGGCGGCCCGCCGGGAAAGAAGGAAGAAGATGGTCAGAAAGGCAAGGAAGGTGAGGCCCACGTAGACCCAGAAGACCCCCACGATGCCGTATCCCTTGCGGACGGGAGGAGAAATCAGGCCCGAGAAGAAGGCCCCGAGATTCATGACGGCGTAGATCATGGCGTAGCCCATGGCCGCCGTCTTCTTGTTGGTGAACTCCTTGACCCCCGCGTAGGATGCGGGCTGATACATGCCGTATCCCACCACCGTAAGGAAGAGTCCCGCCAGGACGCAGAAGAACATGGGGGAGCCTGCCCCCAGGTGGTATTCGAAGAAGGTTCCCGAGGCGGCAAGGAGGAAACGCCCCCCCACCATCAAGCCCAGGGCGGCGAGGAGGGCCTTTCTCACCCCGATCTTGTCGGCCACGCCTCCAAGGACGAGCATGGCCGCCGTGATGCCCCCCGTCAAAAGGCTGAGGACCCATCCCGAGTGGAGATCAGAGAGACCCACATCCTCGGAAAGGTAAACCCCCAAGACGGTCAAGATGCCGAAGTAGACGATCCCCTCGATCAGGTAGGAGAGGTTGATCCCCCACAGGGCCTGGGGGGCGTGGGCGAAGTGAACGAAGGGATCCACCACCTCCTGGCGGAAGGTGGCCATCATCTCCTGGACGAAGCCCTTCTCTTCCCGGGCTTCCCGGCCTTCCTGGATCGAGGGTTCTTCGGGCATGGGACGCGCCTTTCCATGGAACCTGGGGGAAAGAAGCGGAAAGGAAGGATTCTATGAAGGGATTCCCCCGCCGGGCAAGGATGAGGCTCACTCCCCCACCTGGGGAAAGAGGAGCAACCCCTGGTAGAAGAGGATGGCGAGAGCCGTGAGCGTCCAGGCCCAAAGGGAGGCCTTGTCCAGGTCCCGGGGCGAAAGCCCCCGCCTGCGGGCGGCCTGCCAGGGGATCCAGGTGAGGAGGAAGGCCGACCCCAGGGCCTTGAGAAGCCCGAAGGCCAGGTCCGTCCCGGTAAAGTTTTCCAGGAACCGGGGGAGAAAGCTCTCCAGAGAGATCCCCCGGGAGAGAAGGCCCGCGAGCCAGCAACCGTATATGGCTGCCACCATCATCCCCGCCGTGAGGAGGGGCAGGGCCAGGAGGTGGGACCAGAGCAGGGGGGAGAGGACATCCTTCCGGACCGACCTTCCCAGGGCCCGGTAGGCCGAGAGCTGCCGGTCCCGGACCATGCTCCCCACCCGGGAGAGAGTGCCCGCCACGGCGGGAGCGGCGTAGAGGAGAGCCGCCAGGAAAGGGACCACCACGGCCAGCAGGACCTTTCCCGACCCGGCCAGAAGGGGGGAGACCATGGCTCCGTGAAGGGGATCGTTCCCGAGAAGGAAGTGGAGGGCCAAGGCGCCCACGAAGAACCCGGAAAGGGCGAGAAAAGGAAGGCCCTGCAAGAGGCGGAGCCCCGCCTGCCGGAGGGAGAGCAGGGGCGCTTGTGGGGGAAGGGCCGCCAGGACTTCGGCCAGCCCGGCAGCCCCCCGGCCGGCGGCGAGAAGAAGCCGGCCCGCTCCGGAAAGCCCCTTTTCCCGGGATACGGGATGAGCCCCGGCCGAAGGCGGCGGAGCTTCCCCGCCGGGCTTCCTCAAGAGGATTCTCCCGTCCCCCGGCACCAGGATCTCCTCCTCCACGACCCGGCCTGCCCGCTCCACCCCATGGGAGCAGAGAATCACCGTGAGTCCGCCGCCGGCCTCCCGGTAGGCCTGGAAGACCGCCTCCAGGACCCTCTCCTCCGACTCCGGGTCCAGTCCAGCGGCGGGTTCGTCCAGAAGGAGGAGATCGGGCCGGGAGGCCAGGGCCCGGGCCAGGGCCACCCGCCGGCGCTGTCCCCCGGAGAGGTCGGCGACGGCCTCGGGTGGTTTCTCCAGCCCTACCCGGGAAAGAAGAGTCCGGGCCTCTTTCGAGGAGCATCTCCCCCCGAGGCGGACGTTTTCCAAGGTCGTCAGGTCGTCCCAGAGCCCGTCCTGCTGGAAGAGGGTGATCACCGAGGGAGGGCGCCCTCCCTCCCCTCTCAGGAAAAGGGCGCCTTCCTGGACCCAGGAATCCTCCCAGGCGGACATCTCCCCCGCCAGGAGGTCCAGGAGGGTGCTCTTTCCCGCCCCGCTGGGCCCGCGGAGCAAGTAGAAACGTCCCGGCGGAATCTCCAGGTCCACGTCCTTGAAGATCCACTTGACTCCCTCCGGGCCGGGGAAGCCCAGGGAAAAGCGCTCGAACGTGATCGCCGCGGCCATGATCACTTCCCGGGCCGGAACTCGGCGGGGACCAGGCTGAAGTGGGCCACGGAGGCCTTCTTCCGGGAATACCGGACCAATCCCAGGATTCCCCAGGCCTTGCCCTTCTCCTTCAGGAGGACCGCCTTCCTCCCGGAGCCCCCGCCGGAAAACCCTTGGATCGCGGATTCCCCCTCTTTGCCTGGTTTGTCGAAAGAGAGGTATTCCTTCCATGGAGGCAGGAACTTCGAGACGGACCCAATGTCAGGCGCCTCGACCTGGAGAAGGGCCAGGTCCTTTTCCGGGGCGACCCATACCCGCCGGGCCTCCAGGATCCGGCCGTTCGAAAGAGTGACGGTGATCTTCTCCTTGGCGATTCTCAGGCGGTCGTACCAATGACTGCGCATGAGCCACCGGCCGTCCGAGGCGGACCTTCCCGTGAGAACGAAGAGGCCCCCCTTCTTCCCCTTGTAGAGAACCCCTTCTCCCTCTCCTTCGATGGGATCGTCCGAGCCGATGGTGTCCTTGTCCACGGCCCGGTAGAGGACCCGCACCCAGGGGGAGATGCCGCCCTGGGAAGGGAGGAGGTCCCGGCCCTCGGCGGCGACCCGGGCGGGATCCACCCTCTTGGCTTTCCACTCTTCCTTTGCTTTCGGGGGGAAGGACAATCCCGTGAAGAGGGCGCCGTCCGGGGCAGGGGGATATTTTTCCGGAGAAGGGGAATCGTAGGCCAAAGCCGGGGAAAAGACGCTTCCCAGGTCTTCCACGGAAACTCCGCTGAGAATGCTGCCCCTGAGGGTGGGCCTGGTGATCCAGAAACGACTTCCCGACCGCACCGTCTCCCGGAAGGCCCGGGGAACCTGGAAAACCACCAGCACCGCCTTTCCCCCGTCCACCAGGCGCACCCGCCGGACCTTACCCACGGGCATCCCCCGGAAGGTAACGGGGCTTCCCGGTCCCAGGCCGTGATTGCGGGGGAAAAGCACACGTCCCACCAGGTCCCCGGGACGGGGGTCTTCCAACTCTTCTTCCGCAACGTCCAGGGGAGGGCTCTCCAGACCAAGAAGGGTCTCCCCCTCCTCCAGGGGACGCCCCCCCCGGCCGGCCCGGAACCGGAGGTAACTCTCCTTGATCAAGGTGTCCAGGCCGGAGAGCTGGTGGGAAAGAAAACCGAACCTGGGGCGCACCACCCAGAAC
>JALUZX010000057.1 GCA_027011425.1 Planctomycetota bacterium | reverse complement strand
GTCCTGGTATCCGTAGAAGCAAAAGACATCCGCCTTCCCCGTGAGCCCCCCTCCCACGGTGCAGCGGGCCATGGCGGTCGTATTCACTTTCTCCCCCCCTCCCTGGAGAGGCAGGATCCCCAGGGCCTGGAAGTTGAAGGCCAGCCCCTGGAGATGCGCGTCCGTGGGGAAGAAACCCAGGTCGAAGTCCACCGGGCCCGGGTTGGTGTAGAAGTTTTTCCAGGGGACCTTCACCACCCTCATCCAGAGGGCGTCCGTCATGATCTCGCACCCGGAATTCCACAAGTTGTAAGGAAGTTTCAGGCTCCCCCACCTGGTGGCGCTCCTCCCGATCATCCCGATCTGCCAGGCGTAGCCCCCCCTGTATCCACCCTTGACCCCGGGAATCTCCGTCCGGAAGAACAACCTCGACCCCAGCCAAACCCCGGAGGTGTCCACCCTCCTGAAGTATGAGCAAAGATAATTCCCAATGTAATATTTCACCTGAACGCCCTGGGGCTCGCCTTGCCAGGCCTTGTCCTCCTGGCCGTCGGCATACCACTCCCAGGTCTCGCTCCTGGACGAAGGGAGCCGCCAGTCCAAAAAGAGCCCGGCTCCCTTGTAAGTGAAGGGCTTGTCCAGGGCGATCCGCACCCGAAACGGCGCCGGCGGAACGAGAGGCTTGGGATCCGCAGGAAAGGAGATCTTCTGCCTCTTCGCCGCCTGGACCAGGTCCCTGGGAAGGTTTTCCTTCCAGATCGGCGTAAACCCCGCCACGGGATCCTTTCCGGGATTGCCCATCCAGACCTCTACATCGAAGGAATGGGCCTGGAAGGCGCTCCCCGTAAGGCCGTCCCTCCTGAGCCCGATCCCCCGGATCGTCAAGGGCGCCTTGGGAAGGACCCCTGCCGCGTAGAAGAACTGTGCTCTCGCCGGGGCATACTTCCCCGGCACCCAGACCCGGGAGTTCCCCTCCACCGGCGCAAGACCCTTGGGAATCACCAGGGGAGACTGGGCAAGGGCGGGCCCTAGCCCCGCGGGAATCCCGAAAACCAGAAAAAGGATATGGTGGATCTTCATCTTTCCCCCTTTCCTCTCAAAGATTGGTCACCGTGGCGGTGTCCGAATTGGTCAGCCGGTATCCATACCCGGGCCGGTAGAGCAGGCTCTGGAACCGCACCTTGGCCCCGATGAGCGCCGGCACCTTGGGCACAGGCAGGAGGAGGTCGTGGACGGCGTTCGTCCGGGCCGGGTCCTTTTTGAGGGTGGTCGTAAGAACAGGGACCACCCAGGACCCGAGCCTCCAGGTCCCGAACCCAGGCACCTTCACGGGCTTGCCGGGCCTCCCCGCCATGAGAAGCACCTGGTCCCCGGGGTGGCCGTAGACCTCCACGTGGCCTTTCTTTCCAAGCCCCCAGGTCCCGGAGACCGCTGTCTGCTGGTGGAGGTTGAACCATACCTGGGGAAGACCCTGGTATTCACCCTGGCCGAGAAGGTCCAGGTCCCCGTCCCCGTCCACGTCCTCTAAAAAGATCCTTCCGTTGCCTCCACCAACGACGCCGAAGTTCCCCACATACTCCCGAGTCGCGTCCCGGAACCGAAAGTCCCCGAGGTTCTTCGCGACCCCGACATAACTCCCCCACCAGGGATCGGGTTGATAACGGGGAAACCACCGGTAGAAATCCGATTGGGCGTTGTACACGATCTCAGGCAACCCATCGCCGTCCAGGTCTTTGACTGTATTTACATGGTATCCCACAGAGCGGAGCAAAAAGAGACCCACCATCCCTAAAAGGTCATTAGGATAAAGGCTGTGGTAGATGAATCTCCCCTTTCCATCATTCGAAAATACACCATTCCAAAAAAGAATATCAGGGTCTCCATCGTTATCAAGGTCACTGACAAAAAAATACCCGCTGACACCATTATTGGCTTTGTATTTCATTCTCCACTTCTGTTTCCCAAGGTTTTCAAGCACAATAAGGTCATAGAGGTTATATTTTTTGTTTGTATCCAAATTCGTAATCAATAAGTCGACGTCCCCATCACCATCTACGTCGGAAGGATAACAACCAAAGGTCTTGGGGACCAAACCAGGTGATACAAACCTTCCCTGGTATTTAAAAAACCCCTTGCCGAGGTTCTTACTCCAATACAATCCCTGGCAAGAATCCTCAAGCCCGTCCCCATCCACATCCATCCAGTATCCCGGGTATAGCCATGCACCGCCCCCTCCCAAAGAAAACCTACCATGGCCATCATTTAGAAAGATTTTTTTTATGGTAGGATACTCCAAAGCAGCAAGGAGATCTAAATCTCCATCCGAATCTATATCGTGAAGGTCCAAATAGGATAACCGCTGGCCTCGGCTAGTCATTTTCGAGGCCTTGGAAAGACAATAATCCGTTCTATCTTCAAATTTCCCTTCGCCGCCGTTGAAAAAGACCAATAGGGACCTGTTCTTGGGCACACAGTTGTATTCGACGCCCAAAACCCAATCCAAATCTCCGTCACCATCCAGGTCTCCAAAGAGACCCAATTGCCCTAGTTCTTTCAGAGGTTCTTCCGGACCGTGGGGAATACCAGACAGGGACTTCAAGCTGAAGTACCCTTTCCCGTCGTTGAAAAACAAATAGCATTTTGTATCGGAAATCAGAAAATCCAGGTCCCCGTCACCATCGAAATCCCCACCCACAGATTTCCACGGCAAATACCCGCCATTTATCCTTGCTGGAGGTGTAACGTAAGAAGACGGCAACTCGATAATCCTCCGCCCGCTCAAACATTTCCAAGCCCGAATCCTTCCACCTTTATCAACCGGAGCCCTGAGGGAATAAAAGGTCTTGTCGCTCGAAGAAAACCCAATGATTTCCCTAGAGCCGTCTCCATCGATGTCCAAGAACAAGAATTGCCCAGGAACATTTTTTTGATTACCCCCCACTTTGACAAAATGAACCCTGTTCCCCCATTTGAACACCCCTTTCCCCTGGTTGAACAAAACAACAGACCCTGATGAATCCGCCATAAGGAGGTCGAGTTTCCCATCCCCATCAAAATCGAAATCCTCAGCTTCCAGAAAAGCATAGGGCGTCATAATGGAATCGGTCTTCCCTTGGGTGGCGTCCTTGAAGACTCCCTTGCCCTGGTTTTCCAGGAAGAACATCCTGTATGTTTTCTGGACGGGAGAAAAAAGAAGAAGGTCGATATCCCCATCTCCATCATAATCACCTGCAAGAGGACTTCCGGGGAATTTTAACGCCGGAAGATTTGACTTCGACACATCGGTGAATCTCCCTTTTCCATCGTTGAAAAACAGCATATTCATCCCGAATATATCGAGGTCCCCGTCTCCATCGAAATCCTTCAATACAAACCCGGTCCGGTCGTAAAACGTCACCCCTATCTTGGACCCTTTGACAAGGGAAAACCGGCCCTTCCCACGGTTCAAGTAAACCCAGAAGAACCCCGGCATCCCTGTAAAAAGAACGTCTACATCACCATCCCTGTCGATATCTCCCGCCCTGACCGTATAATATTCATAAAAATACGCCTTGGGAACCGCTCCCTCCAGCTCACGAAACCCCCCATAACCGTCATTGAGGTACACCCGATCCCGCCCAAAGGAATCCAAGGTACGCCCGCTCATTGGAGGTAGATTGAATTCGAAAAGGTCCAAATCCCCATCCCCATCGAAATCCCCGGAAGTAAACAAACCCCGCCCGGCATAGGTGGGGATATTCTGTGTGGGACAGGAAAACCAGGTCGTCTGGCTTCGGAGGGAAGGGATAAGCAGAAAACCACCCAAGGCCCAAGCGGCCATATGTCTACTCGAGAATATACTTTTCCCAGGCACGACAGACCATCTCATGATTCCATTGCCTCCCCAAAAAAAAGAACTCTCGTAAAGCGGCGGCCAAAAAGGCTGTCCCAAAATGATATCAATGAAACGGGCATTCCGGCCTCCTTTTCCTCCTTGGGCCTCCTGGGCGATCTTTTCCTCTGTGCCCAAAGCCTCCCTGATTTTAAAAGTTTTGAAGGCGGGGACAAGGCCCTTCCCTCCAGTGCATAAAAAGACCCTGATCTCCACTTGAAAAGGGCACAGTTTCATCTCCCGCGGGAATCTTCTCCTTTTCTTCACGGGCCGGGTTCGGCGTCTATTCCTGGAATCGCTCCCTTGGGGGGCCGGGAAAAGATTTCTAGGTTCCCGGGGGGCGGATCTTCAGGGTGCGGAGGCGGTTGAGGGCGGCGGCGAGTTCGAAGCGGCGGAAGCGGGCCAGGTCGGGGAGTCTGCGGCGGTCCAGGGCGTCCAGGCC
>JALUZX010000056.1 GCA_027011425.1 Planctomycetota bacterium | reverse complement strand
GCCCCCTCCAAGAGGAGGGTGCGGGGCGGCGCGGCGAGGGTATACGGCGGGGCTGACGCCCAGCCCCCGTCCTGGGGCGGACCAGGCCGGTTTGGGGCCTTTGCCTTGCGCACCACTTGAAAAGGGCACAGTTTTCTTCGGGAGGAAGCATCTTTGAAAGCCTAGCTTGAAACCAGGGCTCAGGGTCCTTGCCTCCCCTGAATAGGACGCACAACCGCCCCCGTTTTTAGGTGTCAAAACCAAGGGAAGGGCTGGAAGGCCGGGAGCTGGTCCTTTTGCGGGCTGTTCGGGGGAACTTTTCGCCTTTTTTGGCCCTCCAAGGACCCACAGATTCTGCTGAGGAGGCCCCTGGAGAAGTCTTTCAGAGAATTCGCGGGACCGGAAGGCTCAGGGAGGGCTTGTTCCTTCTGCCGGCTTCAATCCCAGGGACCCGTTCCGGCGGGAAGGGCCGCCAGGGCGCGAAGGGCCAGGAGGGGCCGGTCCGTCTGAATGATGTCGGCTCCCCGGCGGATGAGGTCCAGGTAGTCCTCGACCCGGCCCGACCTGTCGGGTCCGCTGAAAGCGTTGACCCAGACCCGGCTTCCCCTTTTCCGTAACTTCCCGGAAAGCCCGGGCGAGAGGAACCAGGGGGAGACGTGGATCACCGCCGGATGGAAGGCCTCCTGGCAGGCCAGGGCCTGCTCCGGACCTCCCGCCCGGATGGCCAGGAGCACCTTCGACCGCCTTGGATCCTTCTCGATCTCCTCCATCTGCTTCTTCTTGTGCACCAGGACCAGGGCCTTCCCCAGGGCCTTCTCCCGCTCCAGCACGTCCAGGAGGGATCCCGTCTTCACCTGCTTCAGGTCCAGGACCAGGACGACCTTTCCCCGGGCCGCCCTCAAGGCGCGGGACAAGGTGGGAATCCTGAGACCCCGCCCTCCGGGACGGAAAGGAATGACCGCCTTCTCCAACTGCTCCAGCGTGAGGCTTTCCACATCCCCTTCCGATCCCGTGGCCCGCCTCAGGGAGGAATCGTGGAGGAGTATGGGCACGCCGTCGGCCGTGGACCGCACGTCCACCTCCACCATGGGAATCCCCATCCGCCAGGCGGCGACGATGCCATGGATGGTGTTTTCCGGCGCCCAGGCCCTTCCTCCCCTGTGTGCGATCACAAGGGGGGGACCCTGGGGGTCCCTGAGGGCGGAAAGGGTGGCCTCCGCCCGGGGAGGAGGAAAAGGGCCCTTCGCCGGAACATCCTTGTAATGCGGCGTGGCGCATCCAGAGAGGAACGCCGCCGCGAGGAGGGCGGCCCCAAGTGAGTTTCCGCCCCGCCCGGGGCCTTTCCTTTCGCGGGATTTCACGGAGGACCGTCTCACTTGTCCCTTGTGGCGGTCCTCTCCCTCTCGATGGCGTCCAGGATGGCCTCCGTCACGTCCTCGGTGGGATACTTCCCGTCGAAACAGGCCTTGCAGAACGCCTCCAGGGAGGGGTTGCCCTTGAGGGCGCAGGCCTCGAGTGCGTCCAGGTCCTGGTAGACCACGGCGTCGGCGGCGATCTCCCGGGCGATCTCCTCCTCGTTCCGGCCCCGGGCGATGAATTCCTTCTTGGTAGACATGTCGATCCCGTAGGGACAGGGGTAGCGCAGGGGGGGCGAGTAGGAAGCCAGGTAGACCTTGGCGGCCCCGGCCCGCCTGGCCAGGAGCACGAGCTGGCGGGACGTGTTGCCCCGCACGATGGAATCGTCCACCAGGAGGACCTGCTTTCCCTGGAATTCCAGGGGAATGGTATTCAGCTTGGTGCGGATGGAATCCCGCCGGATCTCGTCGCCCGGCATGATGAAGGTGCGCCCAACGTAACGGTTCTTGACGAACCCCTCCCGGTAGGGAAGCCCGAGTTCCAGGGCCATGCTCTGGGCGGCGATCCGGGCCGACTCGGGCACGGGAATGACCACGTCCGCCCGGAGGCCCGACCTCTTCCATTTTTCCGCCAGGGCCCGCCCGAGGCGGATCCGCGTCTTGTAGACGCTCACCTCGTCCAGGAAAGAATCCGGCCTGGCGAAATAGACGAGTTCGAAGATGCAGGGGCGGTGAGGTTTCTTTTCGACACGGGAGGAGTGGACGTTCCTCTGCATGTCGATGAAGAGGACCTCGCCTGGCTGGATGTCCCGCTTTTCCCCGAAACCCGCCACGTCCAGGACCACGGACTCGGAAGCCACGGCGAAGGAAGGATGCTTGTCTCCTTCTTTCTTCCCCATGATGATCGGCTTGATCCCGTAGGGATCCCGGAACGCGAAGAGGCCGTGCCCGGCGATGATGCCCACAACGGAGTAGGCGCCCCGAACGGTCTGGAAGACCTCCTCCACCGCCTTAAAAACCCTCTCCGGCGTAATCTTGGTGTTCCGCTCGCGGGTGATGGCGCTGGCGAAGACGTAGAGCACCGCCTCCAGGTCGCACTCGCTGGCCAGGTGGACGTCCCTCTCGGGGAAGTAGCGCCGCTTGAGCTCCAGGAAGTTGGTCACGTTCCCGTTGTGAGCCATGGCGATCCCCAGGGGAAAGTCGATCCAGAAAGGCTGGACGTCCCCTTCCGAGCCGGCCCCCACGGTGGGATAGCGCACGTGTCCCACGGCCAGGTTGCCCGTAAGCCGCTCCAGGTGCTTGCGGGAAAACACGTCCCGCACCAGGCCCAGGCCCTTCTTGGCGTGGAACTTCTCGTCGAAGGTGATGATTCCCGCCGCGTCCTGGCCGCGGTGCTGGATCGAGAGCAGGCCCCGCAAGACCTCGGGGACCACATGGCAATTGTCCTCACCGAAGATGCCTATGAAACCGCACATTCCTTGGGCTTACCTAACCTCTTAATAAACAACGCCTTACTGGAAACCAGCCATTTTACCCCCCGGAAGCCTTTCCGGGAAAGAGCGCCTTCCCGCCCCTCCCCCGGCGGGGGAAGGAAAGGAAACGGGCCGAGACCCACGTTCTTTTCATTTTCCGGCTCTCCTCTTCTCTTTTTCCCTCTCCCGGGAGAACCTTGCGGGCGGGACCGCGACCAGACCATGAGCCTACGACGAAACAACCTCTTCCACCACCCTGCCGGGACGGTCTTTTTTCTCCTCCTGGTCCTGGCCCTTCCCTTCTACCCGGTCCTCCTGGAAGGGAAGACTCTCACCGCCCTTCCGGGAGTTTCCGGCCTCCTCCCCGCCCCTCCGGGAACGACCCCGCCGCCTGTGCTGGACACATCCTCGGCCTACATCGACGAACCCCTGGCCAGGCTGGCCGCCCGCGAGCCATGGAACTTCCTGTGGAACCCCCACTGCGGGCTCGGCCAGCCCCTGCTCGGCAACATGCAGTCCGCCCTTCTCTCCCCCTTCCGCTGGCCCATCCTGGCCTCCTCCTCCCCCTGGGCCTGGGATCTGGCGCTCCTGGCCAGGCTCCTTTGCGCGGGCCTTCTGGCCTACCTGCTCGCCCGGGCCCTGGGCCTCTCCCGCCTCGCATCCCTCGGGACTGGATGGGCCTTCGGGCTCACGGGCTACTTCGTCCTCCACGTGAACATGCACCACCTCTCGGTGGAGGTCCTCTTTCCCGGCCTGGCCTTGGCTGTGCTTCTCTTCCTCCGCAAACCGTCCAAGCCCAGGGGCCTCCTCCTGGCCCTCTTCACCTGGGCCGCCTGGGTTGGAGGCAACCCGGAAGCGACCATCTTCGGGGCGCTCCTCGCGGCGGTCTTCCTCTTCCGCCGTCCCGGGTGCCCCCGCTCGGAAGGGAGAAGAATCCTCCCGGCCCTCTTCTGGGCCCTCTGCGGCACCATGCTGGCCGCCCCCTACATCTTCCCCGGCCTGCAGCACCTGGCCCACGGATACCACCACCACACGGGGGCCACGGGAACCGATCATTTCAGGCCCTGGACCTTCGCCGGCATCCTGGCCCCCTGGTATTACCGGTCCGGCGAAATAGGTGTGATCCCCTTCTCCCCTCCCTGGATCGGCGGGACCGTCTTCGTCCTGGCCCTGCTCGGCCTCCCGGGAAGAAAAAGAGATGGCGAGGACTTCCCTGCCCGGACCCTGGCCGTCCTGGCCGCCCTGCTCCTCCTCAAGGGCTTCGGCCTCCCGGGGCTCCAGGAGATCGGGCGGCTACCCGTGTTCTCCATGCTCCTCTTCTACAAGTACGGCCTCCCGGCGGCGGCGCTCTGCCTGGCCCTGCTCGCGGGAAAGGGCATCCACCGCCTCCAGGAGGGCGGAGTCACCCCCAAGGACATCCTGGCGGCCGGCGCCCTACCGGCGGCGGCCCTCCTCCTCTTCCACCTGTGGAACCTGGCCCGGGCCAGGGG
>JALUZX010000055.1 GCA_027011425.1 Planctomycetota bacterium | reverse complement strand
ACGACCGTCGGGCCGGTGCTGGGCGCCGTCCCTCGGGCCTCCCCTACAGGTGGTCAGGGGGCGGCGATCGGTCTGGTGTTCCAACCTAAGCCAGGGGAGGTCTCGGGAGCGGGATCCCCCGGGTGTTTCTTGCTTATGGGTAAAAAAATTGTTACGATCCCGGGGTCATAGGCTCCCGGCATTTCTGCCTTTCCGGTTCTTGGGGGTTTCCATGTTTCTCCCCTTTTCCGCGGTGAAGTCCGTTCTCGTTTTTTCACATCCCGAAAAGGGGACGGCCCCCGGGCAGGCTCAGCCAAGGAAAAGGCCCTTGGGCATGATGTTCGCCCTGGTCTTCTTTTTTGCTCTGTTCTCCCAGACTTCAGCCCAGGCCTGGCGGAGCGCCCTCTACCCGGCCGACTGGAAACCTGGGTTCAAGGACGCCAAGGGCCGCTTCCTCCATGATTTTTCCTACGCCGGTTACCACTGCGGGGAGGCGGAACCTCCCGCCAAGGTCCCGGGCCCGGTCCTGGATGTCACCGCCGCCCCCTACTACGCGGACCCTTCGGGGAAGGCTGATTCCACGGCCGCCATCCAGGCGGCGATCGATTTCGCTGGATCGAAGGGAGGCGGCACGGTCTTTCTGCCGGCCGGGACCTACAGGCTCACCTTCCCTCCCTCCTCCAAGGTCGGGGCGGCGCTCTGGGTCCACGACGACGGGGTGGTCCTCAAAGGGGCGGGCCGGGACAAGACCTTTCTTTTCCTGGACGAAATCGTCACCAGGGGGAAGGCCCTGGTCCGTTTTTTTCCCACCAAGGGAGGGGATTGGTATCACCCCGCGGGATCCCAGGTCTTTCTCACGAGGGACCTTCCGAACCAGGCCATCCAGGTCCCGGTGCCGGGCGTCTCAGCCTTCAAGGCCGGGGAGAGGATCGTCCTCCGCTGTGATTGCACGGCCGCCTTCATCGCCGACCACGGGATGACCGGGCTCTGGACCGCCGCCCTGGGGGGGCTGGTCTTCTACAGGAGGATCGTGAAGGTCTCCCCGTCTGCGGGGACCCTCACCCTGGACACCCCCCTGCGCCAGCCCATGCTCACAAGAGACCACCTGAGGATCTACAAGGTGGCCCCGCCCCTGGAAGAGGCGGGCCTGGAGGATCTTTCCCTCGGGGCGAGGCGCAATCCGCACTCCGGCTGGCGCGACAACGACTTCAAGAGACCCGGCACGGGCGCCTGGGATGTCCACGCTTCCTGCGGCGTGTATTTCCATCACGCCCTGAACTGCTGGATCCGGCGTGTGGGCACCTACCGCCCCAAAGTCAACTCCACCAACGTCCACCTTCACTCCAACGTCTTCCTTCTGAGCTACTCCCGCTTCGTTACGGTGGAGCATTGCCGGGCCGCCTATCCCCAGTATGAAGGCGGCGGCGGCAACGGTTACGGTTTCATCGCCGCCGGGTCGGAGTGCCTCTTCAAGGAAGATGTCGCCGAGGACTGCCGGCACGACTTCGACCTCAAGAGCATGCGCACCACAGGAAACGTCTTTCTTCGTTGCGTGAGCCTTCACCCCAGGCTGGCCTCGGATTTCCACATGCACCTCTCCGCGGCCAACCTCTTCGACTGCACCACCCTATACAGGGATTACATCCATGCCGGATACCGTCCCTACGGGACGATCATCCACGGCCAGACCACCACCCAGTCGGTGATCTGGAACACAAAGGGAAAGGCCTACCACCCGGGCAGGGGTTACATCGTTGACTCCCGCCAGTTCGGCTGGGGCTACGTGATCGGCACCAGGGGAAAGGCGACAAGAGTGCTTTCCTATCCCACCAAGGTCTCCGGCCACGAAACGGCCCCCAGGGACTGGGTGGAAGGCGTGGCCAAGGGGGACACCCTGGCGCCGGTTTCTCTCTACGAGGACCAGCTCCGAAGAAGACTCGCCATTTCCGGAACCTATGCGCTCTACGGAAAAGGGTGCGCCCCGGGAGGCGGCGTCTCCCCCGCCCTGCGCCCTTTCGCCGGCCAAAGGCCCCTCCTGGGGCGGACTTTCCAGGTGCTCCTCGCGGGCAAGGGGTCCGCCGCCGTTGGGATCCTGGGCGCAGCCCGTGCCCGGACGGACCTTTCGGGCCTCGGTCTTCCAGGCTGTTTTCTCCTGGCCTCGCCCGACCTGGGAACGGCCCTGGCGCCTCTCTCCCCGGGAACCTTTCTCTGGAGCCTCTCCATACCGGCCCGGCCTTCCCTGGCCGGCGCCCTCTTCCGCCAGCAAGGGATCATTCTGGACCCGTCGAATTCGAAGAACATGATCGCCTTCTCCAACGGAGGAGAGGGGAGAATCGGCAACAAGTGAAATCCTTTGAAATTGGAGGCAAGAAACGATGAAACGTAAACTCGCTTTTCTCGCCCTGGCGGGGCTTCTCGCCTGGGGCACCGGTCTCACGCAAACCATGACGCCCATCGCGAAGCCGACGAGCACCATCACCTACGGCTTCCCCTTCAATTTTTCCCATCGGATCGCCGTCACCGACAACGGTTGGTTCTGGGTCATGGTCTTCAAGAAAGAGCAGAACAAGCCCACCGACCTGGTCCTCTATGCCTCGCCGAACAGGGGAAAGAGTTGGGTCACTTTACCCACGGCCTCCACGCCCACTACCAACGACTTCGCTTACGGCGGCCTGGCCGTGGGCACGGACTGCAAGACCCTCCACGCGGCCTGGACCGCCAAGGACCCGACCAACAACGGGTGGAGCGTCTTCTACCAGGCCTTCGATTCTGTGAAGATGCAGTGGATCGGCAAGCCCCTGGAGATCGCCAAGGCCGCCGGATCGGGGAGCATGCAGGCCCAGTATCGTTACCAGGATATCAACGTGAGCCCCAAGGGACGGGTGGTGATCAGCGTCCTGGGCCACCGGAATTGCCCTTCCCCATACAACGGCAACTGGCACGTCTGCATGTATGTCCTCCAGCCCGGCAAGACCGCCTTCGATAAGCCCTTCCGGTTCGACCAATCCACCACGGGCCAGAGCGCCGAGGTCTGCCTCCACGGCGAAGTGATCTTTTCCACCATGAAGGGGACCACGGGAAAATACCAGGTTTCCTTCCGTGCCTATGACATGGACACCAAGACCTTCATCGCCCCTTGGACCCACGTGGGCGGCACCGCCGCGGGCGATCCCGCCGAGGCGACCCGCAATTCCGTCATGCTCGCCGACGAGAAGGGGAACCTCTACGTCTTCTACGGGATCGGGAACAGGTACACGGCGGGCAAAGGCGAGCTGAAAGTCGCCTACGCCGCGGCCGGCGCCTACACCAAGTGGACCCGCCAGACCGTGGCGGCCGATCCCTCCTTGAGGGGCTCCAAGTCCTACATCCACTTCGGCCTGACTCTCCTTCCAGGGAATACGGTCATGCTGGTCTACAGCAAGTACACCGAGACCTACAAGAATCTCTATTTCCGCTTGATGAGAGACGGGAAATTCCTCACCTCGGAATCGAGCCTCCTCAAGACATCCATCAGCAACCGTTTCGCCGGCCTGGTGGTTCTCAAGAATCACGCCTTGAGGACGGGGCTCTACGCCCTGGTGAAAAACCGGGACGGCTCCCTGCCGGGCACGGAGGTGGACTTCCTCACCAACGCGGGAACGGCGGGCTTCTCCCGGTATTACGGCCACGGCTGCCTGGGCAAGGCCAAGGCCGAGCCCAGACTGGTCCCCCAGGTCCTTCCCGAGGCGGGAAAGCTCTTCACCCTCGGCCTGGAAGGCCAGGCCTCCAACTCTTCAGGGATCCTGCTCATCGGACTGAAATGCCAGCCCAAGCCTCTGGACCTGACTTTCCTTGGGGCCCCCGGTTGCGCCGTCTTCCAGGACCTGATCCTCGGGATGGCCGTCCCCACCTCTTCCGCAGGCACGGCCAAGATCCCGTTCAATCTTCCACCTTCCACGGCGGGAGGGAAGATCCGGTTCCAGTCGGCGGCCATCGTTCCCGGCGCCAACGCCGCCAATCTCCTCACTTCCCGCAGCTTGATCATCTATCCGTAGTGAGAGGCCTATAACCTCCGCGTCTTTCCCGTGGCCCTCCGGTGCCTTCGACCCGGAAGGCCGCGGGAAGCGTCGTCTTCAGCGCCGAACGCCGGCCCGGGTGATTCCGGGAATGGGGAATCATCCCTGGGTCTTGGGGAAAATCACGGGACGACCGTCGGGCCGGCGCTCCGCGCCGTCCTTCGGGCGTCCTCTACGGGCGGCGGTTGGATTGGAGGGTTCCGGAGAATTTCCAGGTTCCCCGGGCGTTCAGGATTTTCTTGCCGTCCAGGAGGACCTGGTAGGGA
>JALUZX010000054.1 GCA_027011425.1 Planctomycetota bacterium | reverse complement strand
CCGGGCCGGGATCCCCGCGGCCATCCAGACCGGCCGGGCGCCTTCGGGCCGGACCTTGATCGAGGAGGCCCGGATCGCCCGGCGCCTGGGCCTGGACCGGGCCGCCGCCTTCCGGGCCGTCACCTCCATCCCGGCCCGGATCCTGGGCCTGGAAAAGGAGATCGGGGACCTGGAGAAGGGGAAGGACGCCGACCTGGTCCTCTGGAAAGGGGACCCCTTCGGGCCGGCGGGCCGGGTGGTCTGCGTCTTCTGCAAGGGACGCCTCGTCTTTGGAAAACCCCCCTCCCGAAAGGAGGGATCGAAATGAGCCTATCCGGAGGTCTTTCCATGGGAACGGTTCGCATCCTCTCCCTCGTCCTGGCCCAGGCCGCCGCGTTGGCGCCCCTCCTTCCCGCCCAGGACATCGCCGTCAGGGCCCCCAAGGTCCTCACCCTGGCGGGCCCGCCGATCGAGAACGGCCTGGTCCTGGTCCGGGACGGCCGGATCGAGGCGGTGGGGCCGGCTTCGAAGGTCAAGGTCCCCATGACGGTCAAGGAGATCGTCCTGAAGAAGGGAGTGGTCATGCCGGCCCTGGTGCTGGCCGCCACCTCCCAGGGGATGGACCGGCCCAACGAAAACATGCCCGTCACCCCTTTCGCGGAGTGCGCCGACGGGATCGACCCGGTGAACCCCTTCTTCGAGGATTGCCGCCGCGTGGGATACGGAACGGTCCACGTCCTTCCCGGAAACAACTGCGTCCTGGGAGGCGTGGGCCTGGTGGTGCGCCCCTTCGGCCCCTCCATCCGGTCCATGACCGTGGCCGATCCCAGGTTCCAGATGATCTCGCTCAGCAAGTCGGGCATGGGCCGGATCCGAGCCGTCTATACCCTGGAGAGGGCCCTGGCCGACATGGCCCGGGAACTGGCCCTGAAGGCAAAGGAGGCCAAGGAGAAACGGGACGAGGCCCTGGCCAAGGGAGAGAAGCCTCCCGAGAAAAAGGACTCCCTCCTCCCGGCGGAAAAGAGGGACCTGGCGGCCCTGGTGAAGGGCAAGGGCAAGGCCTTCTTCTACTGCGCCGCCACGGACGACCTGGCCTTCGCGATCCGCCTCTCCAGGCGCTACGGGTTCAAGCTCGTCCCCATCCTCTCCAATTCCTGCCGGAACGCCGCCCCCCTGCTGAAAGCGGCCGGCCTGGCGGCCGTCCTGGATCCCAGGATGGAATTCGACGAGACCGACCCGGACACGGGAGAGAAGAGACACCGCTGCCCGGCGGCGGAACTCTTTCACGCGGGAGTCCCCTTCGCCATCACTACCGTATACGGATCGGATCTCTCCGTCCGGTTCCCCCTGTGGCAGGCCGCCGTGGCGGTGCGAAACGGGGTCTCCCCAGAGGCCGCCCTGGCGGCCCTCACCACCGTCCCCGCCCGGATGCTCGGCCTGGAGAAACGCCTGGGCGCCCTGGAGAAGGGCAAGGACGGGAACCTCCTCCTTCTCTCGGGGGATCCCCTGGACGCCCTCTCCTGGACGGAAAAGCTGATCCTCGAGGGCCGGGTGGTCTACGACAGGGCCGCCGATCCCCTTCTTGGAAAGATCTTTCCACCGGGGGAGAAGAAGAAGGCCGGAAAGGGGGGTGAGAAGTGATGCGGAACCTTCTCGCGGCCCTCGCGCTCGGGGCCTTCCTGCTTCCCCAGGCGCCGGCCCAGGGAGGCGGCGCAGGGGAAATCCTGGTGGTCCGCGCCTCCCGGTACGACAAGGGGGACGGGTCGGGCCTCAGGAAGGAAAAGGTCCGCCTCCTGGTCTCCCGGGGGAAGATCCGCTCCCTCGAAAAGGACCAGGGCCCTCTTCCCCAGGGGTGCAAAGTCCTGGCGGAGGGCCCCGTCCTGGTGCCCGGCCTGGTGGCTTCGGCCACGGACCTGGCCGGAACGGCCGGGGACCAGCGCCCCGTGACGCCCGGCTACCTGGCCGCCTGGGCCGCCTTGGACCGGGGAACGAGGAAGAGAATCCTCCGGGGAGGAATTACGACTTTCCACCTGGCGCCCGGACGGGACCGGTTCCTTCCCGGGCAGGGGGTTCTCCTGCGGCCCGGATCCGCGCCGGGAACCTACTCCCTCCTGAAGAGCCCGGCCGATCTCTTCCTGGTCCTGGGGGAGAGGGGGAAGATGCGGAGCATGGTCTTCGACCCGGTGGTCTTCCCCGACGAGACCCACCTCCTCAAACCGGCCCAGCGGATGATGCCCTCCTCCCTGGGGGGCCAGGTCCTCCTGGCCCGCAGGCTCTTCGCCCTGGCCGCCGATCCCAAGGGCCCCCGGACCTTCCGGGAAGGCCGGAGGGAATACTCCCTCGAGCCCTTGAGGCGCGCGGCGCGGCGCAAGCTCCCCGTCCGGTTCGTGTGCGACAGCAGCGCCGCCGTCAGGGCCGCCCTCTCCCTGGCCAAGGAATTCAAGCTCCAGGCCGTGATCGAGGACCTCCGCCCCGGCGGCGGGCCCGTCTCCGAATTCGCCGAGTGGAAACCCCTGGCCGTGGTGGTGCGCCTACCCTTCAAGCTCTGGGGGCCCAACCCGGGGGACCCGGACCGGACCAGGCCTGGCGAGAGGCCCGACCCCTCCTACGCCGCCAGGCTCCACGCCGCGGGCATTCCCGTGATCCTGGCCCCCGCGTCGGACCAGGACTTGGGCTCCCTCTTTCTCGCCGCCGGCGCCGCCGTCCGGGCGGGACTTCCCGCAGGCGCCGCCCTCAGGGCCCTCACCCTGGAGCCCGCCCGGGCCCTGGGGGTCTCCTCCCGGGTGGGTTCCCTGGAGCGGGGCAAAGACGCCGACTTCCTCCTCCTCTCGGGGGACCCCTTCGACGCGGGAACCTCCATCCTGGGCGTCTTCCGGTCGGGGAAACCCGTAGAGATCGCCCCACCCAAGGCCAAGCCCCTGCTCGCAATCCGGGCGGGCCGGGTCCACCTGGGGGACGGCCGGGTCCTGGAGCCCGGGACGATCCTCATCGAAAAAGGCAAGATCGTGGCCGCCGCCAAGGAGGTGGCCCTGCCCCCCGGGACCAGGCTCATCGACAGGCCCGGCGCCGAAGTGACTCCCGGGTTCCTGGACGCCGACTCCAGGCTCGGGCTTCGGGCCTCCTCCTCGAGCAGGCTCGTGCGCCGGCGCCTGGGCGCCATGGTGGTGACCCGCCGGATCAAGAGCCTGTCCTTCCCGAGACTCGGGCCCGACGCGGACCTGGGCCTCCTGGTCCGCCCGGGAGGTCCCGGTT
>JALUZX010000053.1 GCA_027011425.1 Planctomycetota bacterium | reverse complement strand
CTACGATTCGGGGGGGCGCCGGGAAGAAGCAGGCCGAAGCGTTCCCCCGCCCGGACGACGCGCCCCCCCGAATCGTAGTAGAAGGGATAGGGCCCGGAAGGAAGGACCAGGAGGGCCCCGCCCCGGGAGAGGTAGGCTCCAAGCGCGTCCGGCACGTCGCCGGGTTTTTTTACGGTAAAGCGGTAACTTTCGCCCCCGCCGTAGACCAGGAGGGGATACTCCCCGGGATCGATCCTTCCCGCGGCGAGGTCCTCCGGGCCCACCAGGGCCGCCCGGGCTCCCGCTTCCAGGAGGGTGATGGCGGTCCCCCCCATTCCGCCGAGGATTCCGATCTTCCCTTTCACCCGCCCCAGGGCGTTTTCCAGGGGGGCCGGGTCTTTTCCCGCCTCCCCCGGATTCCACCGGGGAGGCGGGAGCTTCTTGAAGGCCTCCGCCCAGCGGGCCGTGGCGTCCATGTATTTCCGCCCCAGTTGGAGGGAGGGTTCGATCTCGCTTCCCTCGTGCCACTCGTTGAAGGACGTGATCACCACCCAGTCGGGCCGGGCCTCCAGGGCGGCCTTCCACTGGATTTCGTAGAGCTTTCCCCCCAGCCGGTCCAGGCGCGCTCCTGGTTTGCGGATCTTGGTATCGTCGTATCCGGGCAGGACAGTGGCGCAGGCGATCCTGCCCCTGGACCGGGCCAGCCGGACCAGGTCTTTCATGAAGCCTTCCGCCAGGGCCGGGAGTTGCTCCGGGCTCCCCCCCCGGTAGGTCCCCAGCGGGTTGTAGGTGTGGATCCCGTCGAAGAGGGCGGCGTCTTCCTCCTTCAGGCCGTCGGCCAGGACGATCCAGTCGGGCCCGCCGGCGCGGCGCGCCGCGTCCAGGGCCCGGACCCAGCCGAGGGAGCCGAGCTGGAGGAGGGCCCGGCCGTAGAGGAAGAAGACCGGCTTCCCCCCCACTTTGAGCCATGCCTTGTGGGAAGCGTATTTTTTCCCCAGGTGGAGCAGGTCCCGGGCGGCCCGGTCCGGGGAGGGTGGTTTGCCCGGGACCGTTTCATAGTAGATCGTCACATTCATGCCGCGGCGGGCGGCTTCCTCCAGGAGGAGGGGGAGGACGCGGTCCGTGTCGGTCTTTTTTCCCCACCAGCTGGAGACCAGGGTGTCGATCCCGGCGGCCCGGGCAAGGTCCAGGTGGCGGCGGACCACCTTGGGATCGAGGGAGTCGTAGGGGCCTTCCTCGGGCCAGCGGAGCGCCAGGGGGGCGTCCTTCTTCAGGGGATCCCATTTCCCCCAGTGCCTTTGCCGGCCGCTGAAGGCCCGGGTGTGGTACCAGGGGTAGTAGAAGGCCAGGACCCGCCGTTTGGGGACGGGAACCTTCCGGGCCAGTCTCTTTCGGACCAAGGCCGTTGGGTCGGGGGGCGGGCTTTTCCTTGGGGGCGTCCCGCCGGGGAAGAGGAGAAGGGATAGCAAAAAGAGACTCGGTTTCATGAGACCTCCGGACCGATTCTAACACTCGCGGGGGCCGGGAAAGAGGCGTATAAATTCTTTGCTTTCTTTCCCCTCGTCTGTCCCAGGAGGAACGAAACATGGAAGTTCCCTCGCCCCCGAGATTCCCTCTCCGCGCCTTGACCCTTCTCGTCCTGGCCGCCCCTCTTCTGGGGGGTTGTTCGGGAAAGAAGGAGGACAAGGCCCGGCCTCTCTCCTTCTCTCCCCTCGCGTATTTCCCCTCCTCCACCCGCCTTCTGGCGGGGATGCCTTCTCCTTCGGCCCTGGCGGCCGCCACGGGGCCCCGGATCCCAAAGGGCCTGGAGAAGGCCTTCCTGGACCAGGCCGGGCCCTTCGGGTTTGGCCCTCTCGACGAGGGGATCTTCAGGGCGGCCTGGACGGCCTGGAAGCTCCTGGAGAAGAGGGGGGCGGCTCCGGAGACGGCCTGGTTGGGGTCGGAGCTTTCCGGGAAGGATCCCCTGGACGGGTGTATCCTTGTTTTGGATTTCAAGGAAGGGAGAGGGAAGGGGTTTCTTCCGGCCCTGGAGGAGATCTTTTCCGGAAAGAAGGATTCTCCGGGAGAGTGGAGCCTGGCGCGGCCGGGGAAGGGCGGGAAAGACGCCTGTCTCCTCCGGAAAGGCAAGAGCGAGATCCGCCTTCGCGTTTCCCCCCTGGGAGAGGCGGTTGTGCTGGTTTTCGGCCGGAAGGGCGTCCTGGACCGGGTCCGGGCGGCCCGGTCGGGAAAGGGCCCTTCTCTCCGGGGGGCGGCCTGGGCGGCGCGGGTGAAGGAGAGCGTGGCCGAAGGGTGGCCCTCCTGGGCCCTGGCGCCCGGCGCCCCCGGAAAGGGCGTCTTTCCGTCCCTTCTTGCCCGGGCCGGGCTTCCCCTTCCGGAGACCCTCTTCGAGCGCTGGGCCCCGGGGGAGGGAGAGAACCTGCTGGAGGCCGCTTACGGGGAGGATTCGGGTTACCCCTGGGCCCTGGGGCGGCTGAGCGTGGACCCCGACGCCTTCGCCTCCCTCCTGCCGGCGGACACGGAGGCCTTCCTCTTGGGAGCGTGGGACACGGCCTGGGTGAAGGAGAAGCTGGTCCCGATCCTGAACAAATACGGTGGCGAGATCGGCTGGTTGAACGACCTTCTGAACCAGGTCGAGTCCATCCTCGGGCTCTGGAAGGGAGAGGGGTGCATTCCCTGCGAGATGGTTTCGAAGAAGATGCTCAGCTTCGGAATCGCCCTCCGCCCATCCGGCGGGGAAAAGAAGCCCGACGTGCTCGTGGCTTTCGGGGTCCCCCTGGGGGAGGAGAGCTGGTTTTCGGGCTGGCTGGAACGGGGATACAGGACCCAGGTCTTCCCGGGAAAGGCCTGGTGGGGAAAGACGGACTACTTGATCTACGAAAGGAAGAAGGAACCCGCCATGGCGGGGACCACGGGCAAGGGCCGCCTCTTTCTGGCGTCTTCGAGAAAGAGGCTCATCGGCTGGCTCGAGGCGGCGGAGGGCCGGACGGCCAGGCTCTCAGATACGGGCGCCTTCAAGGCTTTGCGCCTTTCTTTCCGGGACCCGGCGGACCTCTTCCTCTTCGTCTCCCCGAAATCCCCGGGAGGACCCTTCCGCCTCCTCCCTGGGTTTTCCAAGGACTTCGGCGCCCTGGGAGTGGGGCCCTTCGGGGGCGGGATCTTCCTGCGCAAGGGGAAGATCCGGTTTCTTTCCCGGTGGCCCCTCTCCCCGTGGAACCTGGCCTTGCGGGCCGGCCTGCTGGGGCGGTAAGGAAAAATCTTGACCTGCCCGGGCGGGGAGGCAAGGATCCCCGGCCCGGATTGGAACGAAGACCAGAAAGGACCGACCGATGGAGCTGAAAGGAAGCAAGACCGAGAAGAACCTGATGGCCGCTTTCGCAGGCGAATCCCAGGCGCGCAATCGCTATACCTTTTACGCCAGCAAGGCCAAGAAGGAGGGCCTGGTCCAGATCGCCTCGATCTTCGAGGAGACGGCCAACCAGGAGAAGGAGCACGCCAAGAGGCTCTTCAACTTCATGAAGGGCGGGGAGATCGAGATTACGGGGAGCTTCCCCGCCGGTCCCGTGGGGACCACCCTGGAGAACCTGAAGGAAGCGGCGGCGGGGGAGAACTACGAGTGGACCAGGATGTATCCCGAGTTCGCCCAGACCGCCAGGGAGGAAGGGTTCGAGGGGATCGCCAAGCTCTTCGAGGCCATCGCCGTGGCGGAGAAGCAGCACGAGAAGCGTTACAAGGACCTCTACGCCAACCTGGAGGCGGGCCGGGTCTTCAAGCGGGACGGCGTCGTGGTCTGGCGGTGCATGAATTGCGGCTACCTGCATGAAGGTCCCGAAGCCCCCCAGGTCTGCCCCGCCTGTGCCCATCCCCAGGCCTATTTCGAGCTTCTCGGGGAGAACTGGTAGCGGCCGCCGGAGGCCCTATCGCGGGACGACCGTCGGGGCGTCGCTTCGCTCCGCCTCTCGGGCGTCCCCTTCCATGAGAAGGCTTTATTTGTCAACAGCCGACTTGGGGGCTACATTATTTCTTTCCTTTCCTGCAGATAACATCCTCTGCTGCAAGCTCTTAGGTTATGGGTGGGGGTCTGGGGGCAGGGCCCCCAGTATTGGGGAGAAGACCCTAATTTTTGGGCCTTCCGCAGAATCAGTGACGATCCCGAAAAAAGTCCGGGATCTTCGAAAATCTCTAGAAAAAGGTTTCCTTCCCCCAGCCGGCAATTTTTTGAAGCCCCCGCCGGAACGAGGCCGGATCGGAGATCCGGACTCGTGACGTCGGGGGGCCAGTTTCGACGCACCCACCGAGTCACGAGCTTGACAAGACTTTTGTCGCGTCTGTCAATCAGTGACGG
>JALUZX010000052.1 GCA_027011425.1 Planctomycetota bacterium | reverse complement strand
GCCCCTTGATGCAGCTTCCCCCGGCCCACCCCCTCTTCCATTGCACCTATACTGTGGACCATGTCCGTTACAGCCGCTGGGTCACGGACCGTCCCGAGAACCGTCCCGTCCTGGAAGGGATCTACCTGGGATGCCGGACGGCCGTCGTCTTCTCACCCTACGACCTGACCTGCGCCTGGGATTCCATGCACGTCAAGGAAGGCGCCTGGTCCGTGGTGGGCTGGGACGCCTTCAGGGTCGGCCTCAACATGATCACCTACTCCGTGGCCTGGATTCCCTACGGAAAGTATTGGTACAAGGCCTCCCGCACCTCCATGGAGAACGATCCCAACGCCGAGTTCGTCCTGGCCCAGCTCAAGCACGGAGGCAACTGGGACCCCTACCCGGCGGCCTTCGCCGACCTGGCCAAGGCGATCATGACCCGGACCAACGTGCGCACCACATTCAAGCGCGTGGTGGTCGCCCCCGGCGACCCGGACCTGATGAACTACCCCTTCCTCTACGTGACCGGAACGGGTGAATTCCGCTTTACCGACAACGATAGGGCCTGCCTGAGGAACTACCTGAGGAACGGCGGGTTCCTCTTCGCCGACGCCTCCCTGGGCGACCTGGCCTTCGACAGCGCCTTCCGCCGGGAGATGGCCAGGATCGTCCCCGGGCTCCCCCTCCAGAAGATTCCCGCCGACTCCCCCATCTACGCGGCCTACTTCCCCATCCGGAAGGTGGAACTCACCCCCAGGGCCAGGGCCACGGGACGCTTCGAGGGGCTTCCCTTCCTGGGGATCGGCTTCGACGGGTCCCTCCGGGTGGTCTACAGCCCCTTGAGCCTGGGGAGCGGCCTGGAACGGATCCCCCACCCCTTCTCTCTCGGGGTCGCCTCGGAGGACGCCCTCAAGCTATTCATCAACGCCGTCGTCTACTCCATGAGCCATTGATCGGGACGGGGAGGAAGGAACACCCAGGACGAAAAACATGAGCGACGAAACCGCCACGGGAAAGTCCCGGAAGGAAAAGGTCGAGGCCCTCCTGGAAAAGGTGGCCTCGGCGAGAAAGATGCTTCTCGAGGAGGTCCACAAGGTCATCGTGGGCCAGGACGACGTGATCGAGGCCCTCCTCACGGCGCTCCTCGCCCAGGGTCACTGCCTGATGGTGGGCGTCCCGGGGCTCGCCAAGACCTTGATGGTCCGCACCCTCTCCCAGGCCCTGGACCTCTCCTTCAAGCGGATCCAGTTCACCCCGGACCTGATGCCCGCCGACATCACGGGAACGGATATCCTGGAAGAGGACCCGGCCACCCGCCAGAGAACCTACAAGTTCGTGAAAGGCCCGGTCTTCACCAACATCCTTCTGGCCGACGAGATCAACAGGACCCCTCCCAAGACCCAGGCGGCCCTTCTCGAGGCCATGCAGGAATACCGGGTGACCGCCTCGGGCAAGACCTACGACCTTCCCAGGCCCTTCTTCGTCCTGGCAACCCAGAACCCCATCGAGCAGGAAGGGACCTACCCCCTCCCAGAGGCCCAACTGGACCGCTTCATGTTCGAGGTGTGGGTGGACTACCCCGGGCGGGGCGAGGAACTGGAGATCCTCCGCTCCACCACGGGCCGCCTTCCCGAACCCCCACTTGTGGTGCTCGAGGCCAGGCAGGTCCTGGAACTCCAGGCCATCGTCCGGTCCGTCCCCGTCTCGGACTACATCCTCCTCTACGCAGCCGACCTGGCCCGGGCCTCCCGGCCCGTCGAGGAGAGCGCCCCGGATTTCGTGAGAAAATACGTCACCTGGGGCGCCGGGCCCCGGGCCGGCCAGTATCTCGTCCTGGGAGCCAAGGCCAGGGCCGTCCTGGACGGCAGGGTCAACGTCTCCGCCGCCGACATCAGGGCCGTGGCCCCCCTGGTCCTGCGCCACAGGATCTTCGTGAACTTCACGGCCGATTCCGAGGGAGTGACCCCCGAGAAGGTCGTGGAGATGCTCCTCGAGACCGTCCCCGAACCCGGGGAGAAGGACCTCAAGACACTTTCCGGCGGAAATCGATGACCGACCGTCCCGGAAGGCTTCTCACCCCGCCCGCCCTGGCCAGGCTCGCCAACCTCCAGCTGGCGGCAAGGGAGATCGTGGAGGGCTTCCTCTCGGGGCTCCACAAGAGCCCCTACCACGGGTTCTCCATCGAGTTCGCCGAATACCGGGACTACGTCCAGGGCGACGACCTGCGCTACCTGGACTGGAAGGCCTACGGCAAGTCGGACCGCCTCTACATCAAGAAATTCCACAGCGAGACCAATACCGCCGTCCGGATCCTGCTCGACCGCAGCGCCTCCATGTCCTTCGCTTCCCGGGACCAGGTCTCCAAGTTCCGCTGGGCCCTCATGCTCGCCGCCGCCCTCTCCTTCGTGGCCTCCCGCCAGCAGGACGCTCCCGGCGTCCTGGCCTTCTCCAGCGACGGATCCCCCGGGCTTCCTCCCAAAGGAGGACAAAGCCACCTCATGGACATCTTCCGCTTCCTGGAGGGGATCGAGCCCGCGGGAGAGACCACCCTGGCCTCCACCCTCCACGCCGTGGCGGAGAGCGCCCGAAGAAGGAGCATGGTGGTCCTCCTCTCGGACCTCTGGGACGACCCCGACCAGGTCCTCTCGGGACTTCGCCACCTCAGGTTCCGGGGACACGAGGTCATCCTCTTCCACGTGCTGGACCCGGCGGAGCTCCTCTTTCCCTACACGGAACTCCTGGACTTCCAGGACCTGGAGACCTCGGAACGCCTCCAGGTCCACGCGTTTTCGTGGCGGCGGAACTACCTGAAGGAACTCCGGGAGTTCGCCGAGAGGTTCCGGCGGGCCTGCTCCGAGGCCAGGATCGAGTATCACCTGGCCCGCACGGACAGGCCCTTCGACCTCTACCTGGCGGGCTACCTCCACAAGCGGTCCAAGGGAAGGAGGTGAGCCGAGGATGGGAGGCCTCTCCTTTCTCTTTCCCGCCTTCCTGGCAGGCCTCGCCGCCGTGGCCCTGCCCGTCCTCATCCACCTGATCCACCGTAAGAAGTCCAAGGTCCTTCCCTTTTCGTCCCTCCGTTTCCTCCGGCTCGTGGAAAAGCGGATCGCCCGCCGAAGAAGGCTGGAGGAATACCTGGTTCTTCTCTTCCGAGCCCTGGCCCTGGCCCTCCTGGCCCTGGGGCTCGCCTCGCCCGTCTCCAGAGCCGGCCGGGGCGGGCGGATGGCCGTGGCCCGGGTCCTGGTCCTGGACGACTCCATGAGCATGGCCCTTGCCCCCGCCGGGGGGCCGGCCCTCATGGAGAGGGCCAAGGACACGGTCCGGGCCCTTCTCGCCCCTCTCACCTCCAGGGACTCGGCCGCCCTGGTCCCTCTCCACCCGGGAGGCGCGGAGCCCCGGCTCAGCCGGAACATCTCCCTTCTCCAGGAGGAATTGGACCGGCGGAAGGCCACCCTGGGGGACACCCCCCTCAACGAGGGCATCCGCCGGGGCCTGGCCCTGCTCAAGGGCGCCGCCGCGGCCGTCAAGGACCTGGTGATCCTCACCGATTGCCAGGCCCGGGCCGTAAGGGAGGTCCGGGCCTCCCGGCTCTTGAAAAAGCTCCCCAAGGGAACCCGGCTCTTCCTGGCCTCCCCCAGGGAAGCCGCCTCCTCCAACCTGACCCTGGAATCCGTGCTGGTCCGCCCCCTCCCCTCCAGCGGAAGGGGCCACAGGGTGCTCGTCACCGTCTCCAACGGCTCCACCCTCCGGACCTCGGCCACCCTCACCCTGGAGGTGGAGGGCGCCGCCCGGGCCCGCAGGGACATCCAGGTCCCTCCCGGCGGGAGCGTGGATCTCCCCTTCGATCTCCCAGATACGGGGGAGAGGAACCGGACCGGGCGGGCCCTCCTTTCCGCCGACGAACTCCCCCTCGACAACCAGCGCTGGTTCCTCCTCCCCAAGAGAACCCCTCTTCCCGTCCTGGTCGTCTCCGGCGCCTCCTCCTCCATTCCGAGACTGGACCCGGCCTTCTACCTGGTCCGGGCCCTCGGGCCGGGCGAGGAATCCACCCTGGCCCCGGAGAGGGTCTCCCCCGCCGAGGCCGGAACCCGGGACCTCTCCTCCTTCGGAGCCCTGGTCCTGGCCGACCCGGCGCCCCTCCCGGCGGAGACGGCCCTCTCGATCCGCAAATACCTGGAAAGGGGCGGGGGAGTCCTGGCCTTCCTGGGCCCCGCCTCCGAGGCGGATACTTTTTCCCGGATCCTTCCCGGGACGGGACTGAAAGTCGGTCCCGTGGTGGGAGACGAAAAGGGCCGGAACCGGACCTACCGCCTGACCGCCCTGGACCGGAGGCACCCCGCCCTGGC
>JALUZX010000051.1 GCA_027011425.1 Planctomycetota bacterium | reverse complement strand
CCCCTGGAGGACCTGCCGCCCCGGCGACCGCCGCCCCGGGAGGAATCCCTTCCGCCGCTTCGGCCCCGGCCTCCCTTGGGCCGCTTGGGAACCTTCTCCTTCTCCTCGATCGTGATTTTTTCCTCCGGGGGGAGGAGGGGGCCCCGCAGGGTCTCGCGGTAGAAGCGGTCCAAAAGCATGGCCATCACCCCCCGGCTCTCCTGGAGGCGGGCCATCTCGTCCGTAAGGGGGAGGAAGCGGGCGATCCGCTCCTTGTCCATCCGGGTCAACTCGCGGAACCGCTCCTCCAGCATGACCCGCACCCGCTCGGCCACCTTGCGCTGGACGTCCTCGTCGGTGGGCGGATCCTTGCGCACCAGCTTGAGCCCGAATTGGCGGGCCCGTTTCTGGAGTTCCAGCTCCTCGAAGGGGGAGACCAGGCTCACCGCCACCCCGCCTCCGCCTGCCCTTCCCGTCCGGCCCGCCCGGTGGATGTAGTTCTCGTGGGCCTGGGGAAGGCTGTAGAGCACTACGTATTCCAGATCCGAGATGTCGATTCCCCGGGCCGCCACGTCGGTGGCCACCAGGAACCGGAGCTTCCCCTCCTTGAGGGCCTTCATGACCCGGTCCCGCTCCTTCTGGCTCAGGTCCCCCGAGATGTAGTCCCCGTCGTACCCGAAGTTCTGGAGAAAGGCGCCCAGGTATTCCGTCTCCCGCTTGGTGTTGCAGAAGATGAGCGCCGAGGGAGGGTTGTCCATCTCGATGAGCTTAAGGAGGGTCCGGTCCTTCTCCATGGCGTCCACCACGTAGTAGACGTGCTCCACCTCCTCCACGTGCATGATGTCGGAGCTGAGAAAAAGCTCCACCGGGTCGTTCGTGAACCGCCGGACCAGGGCGCGCACGCTTCTCGGGATGGTGGCGGAGAAGAGGGCGGTCTGCCTCTTTTCCGGGAGGTAGCGGAGAATGCGGACCATGGAGGGAAAGAATCCCATGGAGAGCATTTCGTCCGCCTCGTCCAGGACCAGGAGCTTCACCCCCTGGAGGGAGAGGCGCCGGGACTGGAGGTGATCGATGAGTCTGCCCGGGGTGGCCACGACGACGTGGACTTTCTTTTCGAATGCCTCGATCTGGGGCCCGTAACCCACGCCCCCGTAAACAGCCACGGTGCGCACCCCCATCCCGGCGGAGAGGTCCTTGATCACGTCGTGGACCTGTTCCGCCAGCTCCCGGGTGGGCACCAGGACCAGGCCCTGCACTTCCTCCCGGGAGGGGTCCACGTTCAGGACCAGGGGGATCCCGAAGGCGCCGGTCTTGCCCGAGCCTGTCCGGGACTGGACCACCACGTCCCTGCCCTCCAGGAGGGGGGGGACGGCCTGGGCCTGGACGGGCATGGGCTCCTTCCAGCCCATTTTCTCCACGTTCTTCGCCAGGCGTCCGGGCAGGGAGGAAAAGCGGAATTCCCCCCGCTCCGGGGCCTTCTTCCCGGCGGGAGAGGCTGTCCCTTCCTCCGGGGGCTTTCCGGATTCCTTCACCGCGGGGGCGGGTTCCGGAGATTTCTCCTCCCCGCGCCGGGGCCGGCCTTCCGCGGGTTTCCTCCGGCCGGCCTTCTTTTTTCTGCGTCTCGGTTTTTTCTTCTCAGGCGTTTCTGGGGTCATGAATTCGGTCTTCCACCTCGCCTTCTTCCTCGGAAGGTGGAAGAGTCTAGCAGGGATCGGGGAAAAAACCAGTCAGCGTAGGGGAAGGGTCCGGATCACCCGGCTCTCGGCCTCCTTTCCGTTCCAGGCCGTAAGCACCAGGGCGGCCCCCGGGGGCACGCCGGGAAGCCCCCGGAGCTTGAGCCGGCCCCGGTCGTCGGTCCGGGTCCCGCAAAGGGGTCTCCCCTCGATGGTGGCCAGGCGCACCCGGGCCCGGGGAAGGGTTCGGAGGGGAGGAAGCAGGGAGGCGGGAGGCCTTCCCGTCCGGGAGGCCTTCTCGGTGACGAAACCCCCTCCTCTCGGTTTTGCCGAGGGGGGATCCACAAGGTTCCGGATCTTCAGGGAGAAGACGGGATCCTCTCCCGCGGGGTCGAAGGTCATCTCCAGGAAGTTCCAGGGCTTGGGCCCCTTTCTGGGTTTCAGATCCGGGGATCCGTAACGATCGTGGTAGAGGGCGTGGACCCGGACCCTGCGGCCGTCGTAGTCCGTCATCTCCGGCCCGAAGCCGGGCTTCACCGGGCGGGCGCCGCTCCTTCCGATGGGGCCGAAAGAACACTCGTAGAGGCGGTTCTTCTCGTTTTCCACGATGCTCCCCAGGTGGATGTCCCCGTAGACGCTGATCACGCCGGGGCGGCTTCCGAGAAGGCGAAGGACCCGGTCGGCCCCGGCCTTGACCCAGCCGGCGTAGTCGGCGGCGACCCGGTCCCGCTCGTAGAACATGAGCCCCGTCTTCGGATCCTTCCAGAATCCGGACCACAGAGTGTGGATGGCGTTGATTCCGGTGACGCAGATCAAGGGAGAGGAATCATTGTGGATCAGCTCGGAGAGCCAGGCGAATTGCTCTTCCCCGAGAAGGTCCCGGATGGGGTTGGTCCGGTCGTAGGCTCCGTTCTTGGAGGGCCATCCCTCCTCGACCCAGAGGTCCACGTACTGGGAGTCGCGCCACAACCTGGCGTCGGCGAGAACCAGGGTGAAATCCTCCCTCGGCATGCGCCAGGCACGCCAATCCTTGGGGTTCTCCGTGTCCGAAGGATGCTCGTCACCGGAAATCAGGTGCCGGACGATCTTGAAGTTCCGCCTCATGTATTCCGGGTCCTGGCCCAGGTCGCTCCTCTCCCGGACGGCCATCTGTTCCGGGCCCTTGACGTCGTCCATGCCGTAGTCGTGGTCGCCCGGGTGGATCACGTTCCAGTGGCGCATCATCTGCCACCGGGTGGTGGGTCCTGCGATGGTCAGGGTGATGACCTTGTATGCGTCGTCCGTGCTGGGAGGGGGGAAGAGGAGTTCCAGGTACCAGACATCGTCTTCCCAGTCGATGATCTGGAAACCGTAATCCTCGAAATACTTGTAGGCTTCCGGCGTGGGTTGATCGTGGATCCAGTTCTTTTGGAACCGTCCCGCCCTGGGGAGGTCGGGGCCGCCCCCGTGGATCGCGTGCCCCCCCAGGCCGCAGACCTTGTAGGGGGGAGCCAGCCTGGGCAGGCGTCCCACGTAGGTCTTCCTGCCCAGAAAGCCTTTCCGGGGATCGGCCGTCACGTCACGGCCGTCCTTCCACACTGTGTAGTAGAAGGTCTTCTCCGAGGGGTCTCCCGGGAGGGTGACTTCGATGGAGGATGTGAAGAGGCGGAAGTCGTTGTGGACGATGGGGGCCGTGCCCGCCGGGGGAACCCTCCCCCAGCCGCCCTTGGGCGAAGGGCTCCCGGCCACCCGCACCTGGGCCTTCTTTCCGTCGTTGCGGAAGATCGCCACGAACCTGCATTTCCACGCGCCGTCCTCCTTGTGGAGGGTGTCCCCCAGGGGGTAGCAGACGTGGAGTTCGTTGAGATCCACCGGGATGGGGCGGTTCTCCCCGGGTTTCAGGAGCACCCGGTTCACCTTGAAATCCAAGGGCCCTCTCGCCAGGAGGCCGAAATAACCGTCGGTGAATTTCTTCCGGTTCACCCCGGAAAGGGAGACCTGCCACCTCTTCCCGCCGGCGGAAAGGCGCGCCGTCACCAGGGCGGAAACCGGGTCGCCGCCAGAGACCTGGAGTTCCAGGACGGCCAGGTCGCCGGGTTCGAGGCGGATCCCCCGGCGGACCGGGCTTTTGCGGGCCGGGCGGGGACCCCTTGCGGCATGGTCGAAGATCCCGAAGCTCCCGTCGGCCCGCCAGCAAGCCATCCAGGATGCGTCTCCCTCCTTCCCTCCACCGAACCGGCTTTCGAAGAGACATTCTCCGCCGAAACAGATTCCCATGAGGGAATAGGCCGGGTTGCTTCGCTTCCACTTGGCTTCGTAAGGGGCCTTGGGGGCGGGCGGAAGAGCGAGGACCTGGAATTCCGCCCGGATGGTGTAGTTCCCCTTGAGACTCCAGTCGCGGCGCCAGATCATCCCCATGGGAAGAGAGATGTCCCTGTGGGCCGGGAGTCTCACCTTTCTTCCCCAGCTCTCCCAGTGCCAGGGAAAGCTCGTGGTGGGGTTCTTGTCGCCCGCGTTCTTCAAGCGGCGATGGAGGGCGTGCCCGCGGATTTCCCAGTAGCCCGGGTTCAAGCTCTCCCAACCGTCGCCGTGGTAGGGGGAGTCGGGACGCCGGAAGGCGTCCACCACGGTCCAGCCCTCCCCGGGAAGAGGCTCCTGGGCCCGGGCGTGGAAACAGGCCGGGCAGAGGAAGAGGAGAGGCGTGAAA
>JALUZX010000050.1 GCA_027011425.1 Planctomycetota bacterium | reverse complement strand
CTTCCCCTTCCTTGCTCTCCCCCCCGTCCGGGCTAGAATCCCAGGTTCCCCCGGACGCTCCCCAACCAAGGAAAGAGAGAAGGAACCTCTCCATGGCCCGATCCGCCGCGGGAAAGACCGACCCCCGGAGGGGACTCCCCTCGGTCTCGGTCCTGCTCCAGTCCAAGGAAGCCTTAGCCCTCCTGGAAGCCCACCCCCGGCCTTTCGTGGTGGAAGCCCTCCACCAGGCCCTGGACTTCTTCCGCCGAAACCTGGGCTCCAAGGATTCCGCCCCGGGCCCCAAGGAGATCCTCGCCCGGGCGGGCCTGGCCCTGGAGGAGATGGAGCGGGACCGGCTCCGGCACGTGGTGAACGCCACGGGAATCCTCCTCCACACAGGCCTGGGCCGGGCCCTTCTTCCCACCCAGGCGGCCCGCGCCCTGGCCGGGCTGGACCATTGCTGCAATCTCCAGATCGACCTGGCCACGGGAAAACGGGGCAAGCGCAATTACATGAGCGAACAGCTCATTTGCCGGATCACCGGGGCCGAGGCGGCCGTGATCACCAACAACAACGCCGCCGCCACGCTTCTCATCCTGGCGGCCCTCTGCAAAGGCAGGGAGGTGATCATCTCCAGGGGCCAGCTCATCGAGATCGGGGGATCCTACCGGCTTCCGGACTGCATCCACCAGAGCGGCGCCCTTCTCAAGGAGGTGGGCACCACCAACCGGACCCACTTGAGGGACTATGAAAACGCCATCACCGAAAACACCGGCGCCCTCCTCAAGTGCAAGACCAGCAACTACAAGATCATCGGCTTCCACAAGGAGGTCCCCCTGGAGGACCTGGTCTCCCTCAAGAAGGACCACCCGGACCTTCTGGTGATCGACGACCTGGGCTGCGGGGCCCTGGTGAACCTGGAGGAATTCGGCCTGCCCCACGAGCCCACCGTCCAGGAGAGCGTGAGGGCCGGCGCGGACATCACCTGCTTCAGCGGGGACAAGCTCATCTCCGGCCCCCAGGCGGGGATCATCGTGGGAAGGAAGGAGCTGATCGCCAAGATCCGAAAGCATCCGCTGAGCCGCATGCTGCGGGTGGGAAAGCTCACCGACACCGCCCTGGAGCATACCCTCCGGCTCTTTCTCGAGCCCGGGACCCTGAAGGAGAAGCACCCCACCCTGAGGCTCCTGGCAAGAACCGTGGAGGACCTGGAAAAGAAGGCCCGGGCCCTGGCGGCCCGCCTGGACGGGAAGGCCCCCAATCTCCAGGTCCGGGCCGCGCCCTGCGAGAGCGCCCTCGGGGGAGGCTCCCTTCCCGGGGTCCCCATCCCGAGCTGGTGCCTGGCCGTCTCCTCCCCCTCCCTTCCGCCGGAGCGGTTGAGCCGCCTTCTCCGGGACCAGGAGCCCCCCGTCATCGCCCGGGTGGGGGAGGAAAAGGTCCACCTGGACCTGCGGACCATACTCCCCGACGAGGAGGAGTCCGTGGTGGAGGCCCTCCTCCGGGTCGGGAGGGAGGCGGGATCCTGAGATGGCCATCGACTTGAAGAGAAGGCAGGCCGTCATGTCCCGGTCCAGGAAACTGGGCCACTGCGTCTGCAACCCGCGCCGGCCCTGCCCCTGTGAAGACCTGGTCCTCCGCAATCTCTGCCCCTGCGCGGGCGAGAAACCTCCCCCCGTGAAGGGCCAGGTCCCCCTCACCCGCTACGTCCGCAAGGCCGGGTGCGCCTCCAAGATCGGCCAGGCCGACCTGCTCCGGGTCCTGGGCAACCTCCCGGCCATGGAGGATCCCCGGGTGCTGGTGGGGACGGCCGCGGGAGACGACGCCGGCGTCTACGAACTCGACCCGGACCATCTCCTGGTCCAGACGGTGGACGTCTTCACCCCCTGCGTGGACGACGCCTACCTCTTCGGGCAGATCGCGGCGGCCAACTCCGTGAGCGACGTATACGCCATGGGAGGAAAGCCTCTGACGGCCCTCTCCATCCTGGGCTTCCCCATCGACGAGCTGGACGGGTCCCTGATGGAGGCCCTGCTCCGGGGCGGAGTGGACAAGATGGCCGAGGCCGGGTGCCCCGTCGTGGGGGGCCACAGCATGAACGACGAGGAGGTGAAGTGCGGCTTCGCCGTCACCGGCCTGGTCACCCGCGGGAACCTCCTGGTAAGGGACCGGGCCCAGGCCGGGGACGAGCTGGTCCTCACCAAGCCCCTGGGCACGGGCATGGTCGCCTTCGCCGCCCAGCTCGGCCGGGTGAAGAAGGAGTGCCTCGACGAGGTCGGGGCCTGGATGGCGGCCCTCAACAAGGACGCGGCGGAGCTGATGGTCCGCCACGGCGCCCGGGCCTGCACGGACGTGACGGGCTACGGCCTGGCGGGCCACCTGGTGACCATGGCCAGGGGAAGCGGGCTCGCCGCGAGCCTCGACCTGGCCCGCCTGCCCGTCTTCCACGCCGTGGAGGAGTGCGTCCGGGCGGATATCCTGCCTGGAGCGGTGGACCGCAACGAGGCCTACTCCGTGGCCTGGGTCAAGCCCGCCTCCCCCGGGGCGGCCCGCTGCCTGCCCGTGCTCTACGATCCCCAGACCTCGGGGGGGCTCCTCATCGCCTTCCCGCCGGGAAAGGCCGAAGGCTTCGTGGAGGAATTGCGAAGCCGCGGAAACCAGGCGGCGGCGGTGATCGGCCGCTTCCTTCCGCCCGGCAAGGAGGCCCCCGAGGGGACCCTGCTCGTGGAGGGGGAAGGGCTGGGTTTCCTGGTGGGCGCCCGGGACGTCATCCTCCCGTCCGACGAAGCGAACAAGCCCCCGCCGGTGGACGTGAAAGCCCTGAAAGAGGGAAAGAAAAAAGAAGAAGAGGAACGAGAGGCCCGGGAGGAAGAACCTCTCGAATGCTGCCCCGGCGGCCCTCCCGTCTTCGACGACGAGGAGCGCGGGCCGGGCAAGGCGCCAAGGAACGAGGAAGAGGAAGAAAAGGAGCGGATCCAGGTGGAAAAGCCGAAGGAAACGACCCCCTCCGGGGAGGCTCTCTCCCCGGAGACGGTGGAGGGGAAGTTCATGGACTTCATGGCCGCCGCCAACCGGGGCGGCCGGGTCTCCACGGAGACCAAGAAACTCGTGGCCGTGGCCCTGGCCATCGCCAACCACTGCGAGCCCTGCCTCCGGTCCCACTTGAAGAGCGCCCTGGCCATGGGGTTCACCAAGGAGGAACTGGACGAGGTGGCGAACCAGGCCATCGCCTTCGGCGGGTGCACGGCCCAGATGTTCTACAAGGACGTATGCCGCAAGCTCGGGATCTGAGCGGGCCTGGAAGGAAAGAGTAAGGGCAGGCCATGGCCGAGGCGGAAAAACCGGTCCCCCCGGGCCGCGACGACCCGCGGAAACGCTCCAGGGTCATCACCATGGTGTGCACCGCCGGCCACGTGGACCACGGCAAGACCAGCCTGGTCAAACTGCTCACCGGCTGCGAGACGGACCGCCTCAAGGCGGAGAAGGAGCGGGGGCTGACCATCGAGGTGGGTTTCGCCCCCTGCTACCTGGGGGACGAGCTGACCGCCGGGATCAGCGACGTCCCGGGCCACGAGAAGTTCATCAAGAACATGGTGGCCGGCGTCTCCGGGACCGACCTGGCCGTCCTGGTGGTGGCCGCCGACGACGGCGTCATGCCCCAGACGGTGGAGCACCTGCAGATCATGCAGATCCTGGGGGTGCGGGACGGGCTCGTGGCCCTCACCAAGATCGACCTGGTGGACCCGCCCCGGGTGGAGGAGGTGAAAGAGCAGGTCCGTCGCCTGGCGCGGGGGACCTTTCTCGAGGGAGCCCCCATCCTCCCCGTCTCCTCCAGGACCGGGGAAGGGTATTTCGAATTCTACAAGGTCCTGGTCGAGAAAATCCGAGGTGCCGAAATCCGCCGCGGAAAGGGGGTCTTCCGGATGCCCGTGGACCGGGTCTTCACCAGCCCCGGGACGGGGATGGTGATCCTGGGCATCCCCCTGGACGGAACGATCCGGGTGGGCGACGAGGTGGAGGTGGTTCCCGGGGGGGCCCGGGGCAGGATCCGGGACATGGAGCAGTTCGCCCGGAAGACCGAGGAGGGCGGCTGCGGCCAGTGCCTGGCCCTGGTGATCCCCGACCTGGCCAAGAGCCCGCCCAGGCGGGGGGACATGATCTGCCTTCCGGGATACGTGGAGCCCGCCCGGACCCTTCACGGGAGGATCCGGGTCCTCCCCGGCCTGGATCCCCCTTTGCGGCACGGCGAATCGGTCCGCTTCCACGCCGGCAGGGTGGACGCGCCGGCCCGGGTCTTCCTTCTGGAGAAGAAGACCCTCCCGGGCGGAGAGGAAGGCCTGGTCACGGTGGCCCTGGATGAGGA
>JALUZX010000049.1 GCA_027011425.1 Planctomycetota bacterium | reverse complement strand
AACGGGACCTGGTGGACCGGGCCCGCATCGCCACGGGCTTTCTCGCGGCCCCTTCCCTCAAAGACACCAGGGCCTGCCTGGACTGGTTCCCCTACCTCCCCTTCTACTCGGAGAGTTCCAGCGAGATCCGGTCCATCCTGGCCCGGTACAAGACCAAGCACCCCCCCAAGGTGGGATTGATCCTCTACGACCATCCCGACCTGGGTCCCCTGCTCAGGCGGGCCAAGTGGCCCTTCCTTCCCGTCACCTCCCCCATGGGCGTCCTCCAGGCCTTCCACAACGAGTGGTTCGGGGAGTTCTTCTGGGAGAAATACGGGATCCCCAAGCCCGCCGGTTTCGCCCTGAAGAAACCGCAGGTGATCAAGCCGGGTCTCGCGGCGGCCCACCTGGAGTTCCGGCTCGGCCCGGACGAAGAACACATGAAACCCGTGGAGGGACTGGCCTTCCTGGCCACGGGCAGGCCCGCCCCGGCCACGGGGGACTGGGGGATGATGCTGGTCTTCCTCCAGGCCCCCAGGGGAAAGTGGAAGGAGACGGTCCCTCTTTTGCGGGCGATCCTGGCGGGGCTGAGATACGATCCCAAGGTTCACCTGGACCTGGTGGGGGAAAAGCGCGCCCTGGAGGTTCAGCTCACCCGCAAACTGGTCCGCCTCCTCCCCCGGCTGGACCTGGACGCTATCTTCCGGGAGACCCGCTGACCCCCCGCCGCGCGGGGCCCTCCAGGGGTTCCCCTCAAATCCGGAGGTCCAGGTCTTTCTCCAGGCCTTCCAGAATCTCCCTGCGCTTCTCCTCGTAACCCTCCCGGCCCAGCAAGGCGAAGGCCGCGGCCTTTCCCTCCTCCACGCCGGGCTGGTCGAAGGGGTTCACCTTGAAGTAGCGGCCCATGACGGTGACGGCGATCTGCTTCAGGATGATGTATTCCCCAACCGTAAACGGCGTGACCCTCGGGAAGGTGATGGTGCAGGAGGGCCGGCCCGCCTTCTTGAGGGCGAACTCCGTCCCCACCCGCTCCGCCTCCATGATTTCCCCCAGGGAATGCCCTTCGAGGAATTTCAAGGCCTGGTGATCCTCCACCCCTTCGGGGACGACCAGGTTGGCCCCGTGGTCCTCCACCTTGAGGAAGGTGATCACCTTGTCCTTGGGGCCTTCCACGTAGAGCTGGATCTGGGAATGCTGGTCCGTCACCCCCAGGGCCTTGATGGGCGTGGGCCCCACGTGGACTTCCTTGCCGTCCAGGTCGAAACGCTTCCCCAGGGACTCCGCCAAAAGCTGGCGATACCAGTCCGTGAGGCCATACAGGCGGTTGGAATAAGAGAGAAGGACGTGGATGTTCTTCTTTTTGCGGATCACCATGAGATACATGAGAGCCGCGTACAAGAGGGCGGGGTTCTCCTCCATGCTGTCCACCCGGCAGATGGAATCCATCCGGGCGGCGCCCTCGCAGATGCCGTGGATGTCCAGGCCCACGCAGGCCGCCGGGAAGAGCCCGACCGCCGAAAGGACGGAAAAGCGCCCCCCCACGCCGGGAGGCACGGGGAACGAGACGTAGCCCTCTTTCTCGGCGATCTCCCGGAGTGGTCCCTTTTCCGGGTCGGTGATGAAGAAGAAATGCTCCTTGAAGGCCCGCCCTTCCACCTCCTCCACCCAGCGCTTGAAGATCATGTATTGGGCCAGGGTCTCCGTGGTGGAGCCCGACTTGCTCACCACGCAGACGGCGGTCTCCGAGGGATCCAGCACCTCCATCACGTCCGCCACGAAGCGGGGGTCGATGTTGTCCAGGACGAAAAGCCTGGGACAGCCTTTTTGGGGATAGACGTTGTAGACCCATGGATGGAGGGCCTGCTGGAGGGCCGAGGTCCCGAGAGCGGAGCCCCCGATCCCCAGGACCACGAGGTTGCGAAAACGGGCCTTCACGGTCTGGGCCACGGCGGCAACCTGGTCCTGGACGGCCCTGTCGTAGGGAAGGCGGAGAAAGGCCAGCTCCCCGGCCTTGCGTTGCCTGCTGATGTCCCGGGCGAATCGCCCGGCCCTCTTGCGGACGAAGTCCAGGTCGATCTCGCGGATCCCCTGGTCGTCCCCCACGGCCTCGGCCATGAGGTAGTTGTAATCCAAACGCAAAATGTCCACTTGCTGACCTCCGGTTCCGGAAACCTGGGGAAAATCCCCACCCCTTCCCATGATCGGGAGGGGAAGGGGAATCATAGGTCCCGGGGCCGCAAGGGGAAAGGAAGAAGAGCCCGGGCCCTCTCCCGCCGGCCGGGAAAGGGCCCTCCGCCACGGAAGAGGCCGGGGAGATTCCTTAGGGGGCTACCGCTCTCCCTGGAGAAGGAGGAGCCAGTAGATCAGCTCCGCCACGGCCACCAGGGTGGCGGCCACGTAGGTGAATCCCGCGGCGAAGAGGGTCTTCCGCACGCCCACCATCTCGTCGGGGGCCACCGCCCCCGAGGCCTCCAGGATCTTGACGGCCCTGTGGGAGGCGTCGAACTCCACGGGAAGGGTGACCAGGTGGAAGAGGACGGCCACGGCGTAGCAGGCCACGGCCAGGACCGCCAGGCCCGGGATGTGGAGGAAGAAACCCAGAAAGATCATGGGGAAGGCCATCTGGGAAGCCAGGCTGGTGGCGGGCACCAGGGCCGACCGGACCACCATGGGCTTGTATCCGTAAGCGTGCTGAATGGCGTGCCCCACTTCGTGGGCCGCCACCCCTACGGCGGCCACGCTCCTCCCCCTGAGAACCTCGCTGGAGAGGTTCACCGTCCGGTTCACAGGGTTGTAGTGGTCCGAAAGGAGCCCCCGGGTCTCCCGGATCTGGACTCCCTGCACGCCGGCCGCATCCAGGATCATCCGGGCCGTCTCGGCGCCGCTCATCCCGGACCGGACCGGGACCTGGCTGTACTTGGCGAAGGTCCCCTTCACGCGCATGGAGGCCCATGCGGCCAGGAGCATGAAAGGCAGAATGAAGAGGATGTAAGTAAACATACCTTTCCTCGGTTCTTGTCTTCTTGCCGGGAGAAAGCATGGCCGAGAGGCCAGGCTTCTGGCAACCCCCCGGCCGTTCCGCGCCCCTTACTACGGCCTTTTCGAGGAAAGGTTGGAGCGCTTCGGGGAAAGGTAAGATTTGGGGAGGGGGCCCAAGGAAAAAGAGGCGCCCTTGTCAGCCGGAGAAAGCCTGGATCACCGTCCGGATCACCCGGTCCCGGTCCCGGGAGGTGATCTCCTGGAATTCCAGGCCCATGCACACGTCCGAGCCCAGCCGGCCTTCGCCTTCGATCCAGACGACCCGCGCCAGCGCGTCCAAGGGACCGTCGGGAAGCTCCAGGTGGAAAGCCACGGCCACGCGCCCGGAGAGCAAGTCGCCCACCATCTCCAAAGGCGGTTCTTCCGTCCGGAGCAGGAGTCCTCCACTCGAGAGGTTCTCCACCATGCCCGTGCAAGGCACCCGGTCCACCCCGCTCCCCGGCTCTTCCTGGATGAATCGATACGACGCCTGCAGGGCCGTGGGGAGCCTGAAGAACAGGCGCTCTTGCTTGTCCAAACCTACCAGCATGATTGCCTCCGGGTTCCTACCCTTGGGAACGCCCACCCATTTTTTCGAGCGCCCTTTCCCCGCCCCTTGAGAAGAAAGTCCGGTTTTTCCGGACTTTCCCGCTGGAGTTGGCTAGCCCAGCCCAAGGATGGCCCCGTCCGGGCCGAGTTCCAGTTGCCTGAAGGCCGGTTGGGCCGGTAAGCCCGGCATTGTGAGGATGGAACCTGCCAGGACCAGGACGAAGCCCGCCCCGGCGGCGAGGCGCAGTTCCCGCACGGGGAAGGCGTATCCCCGGGGCGCCCCCTTCAAGGCCGGGTCGTGGCTCAAGGAAAACTGGGTCTTGGCCACGCAAACCGACAGGTTCCCGTAGCCCTTGCTCTCCAGCCAGGCCAGGTCTTCCAGGGCTTGGGGAGCCCAATCCACTCTGGCCGCGCCATAGAACTCCCGGGCCAGGGATTCCACTTTCTCTTTCACCGGCGCAGCCCTGGGAAAGAGAAAATCCAGCTCCCGCGGCTCCTCCTCCAGGAGGACCTCCACGCAAGCCCGGGCCAGGTCGGCGCCTCCCAGGCTCCCCCGCTGGAAGGGGGTGGATTCCACCACCGCCTCGGCGCCCGCCGAGAGGGCCATCTCCTTCAGGCAGTCCACCTCGGCGTCGGTGTCCGTGGGAAAACGATTGATCGCCACCACGACAGGTGTTCCGAAGGAAGAGGCGTTGGCCGTCTGTTTCTCCAGGTTGGGCTCCCCCTTCTCCAGGGCGTCCAGGTCCTCCCGGAGAATCTCCGGGGGAAGAGGAGCCCCGGGACGGATCTCGAAT
>JALUZX010000048.1 GCA_027011425.1 Planctomycetota bacterium | reverse complement strand
GCCCCGCCCCATTCCTCCGTTATAATCCCCCCCCGGTCAAGGGCGCCGAAGTGGCGGAATTGGCAGACGCGCTAGATTCAGGGTCTAGTCTCCGTTTAGGGGGTGGGGGTTCGAATCCCCCCTTCGGCACCAAACCTCATCATCCTTGGGGGGCTTGCGGGAAACCTCAATCAACCTTAGAGAATAGGGTTGTTTTCCGCCTTTTGTCCTTTTTTCCTCCTCCCCCTTTTTTCTGGAGAAAACCCCATGAAAACCTCTCCTTCTTTTCTCCTCCCCCTCATCCTCGGCGGCTCCCTGGCTGCCCAGGTCCAGTGGACCCAGGTCAACCCCACCCGGATCCCTCCTCCCCGCTCGGACTATGCCTTCACCCCCATGCTGGGAGGGAAGGCCCTCCTCTTCGGCGGGCTCAACCCGACGCAGGGCCTGGAAAACGACACGTGGCTCTTCGACGGCACCACCTGGAAGCCGGTGAAGACCCAGACCTCCCCTCCCCGGCTCGAGGCGGCGAGCATGGCCTACGACATCCTCCGCAAGCGGGCCGTTCTCTTCTCGGGCTGGGACGGCGGGAAGTATGCCAAGGAGACCTGGGAGTTCGACGGAAAGAATTGGATCAAGATGAACCCCGCCGTCCAGCCTCCCCCCCGGGATTGGGCAGCCATGGCCTACGACATCCACACCAGGAGAGTCATCCTCTTCGGGGGCCACGACTGGCACCGGAGTGTCAGCCAGAAAGGGCCCTACGGAGACACCTGGGCCTGGGACGGGAAGAATTGGACTCAACTCAAGCCCAAGACGGTTCCCGCCCCCAGGCAGGCCCACAAGATGGTGGTGGATCCCCGGAGCGGGATCATCTACATGCTGGGCGGCAAACAGGAGATGTGGATGTGGATCGTCAACGACTGGAAACAGCTCAAGCCCAAGCACATCCCCGCCACCACCTGGTCCCCCCTGGTGGGATTCGATGAACTCCGCAACAGGATCGTCTTCTACGGAGGGGTTTCGGGCGGCAAGGTCCTGGACGAGACCTGGGAATGGAACGGTAACGACTGGGTCAAGCGCCTCACCAAAGGGGGCCCCAACGTGGCTTACGCCGCTCTCTTCTACGTCCCGGCCCTGAAAAAGCTGGTCGTCTTCGGGGGAGGCGCAGGAGGAAAAAAGATCAGCCCCACCAACCAGTCCATGGGTTATGGCCCTCTCTTCCCGGCGGCCTACACGACCTACGGGGCGGGCTGCGCGGGCTCGGGCGGCGTCCCGGCCCTTTCGGGGACTCCTCCCTGGATCGGCGAGGGCTTCCAGGTGGATCTCTACAATCTTCCCTCCACGGGGGCGGCCGTTCTCTTCACCGGTTTCTCCAAGACCAGGACCAGGGTGGGTGGGATCCCTTTGCCTTTCGACCTCTCGCCCCTTGGGGCCAAGGGCTGCAAAGTTTTGGCTGATCCTTTCCTGGGACAGGTCCTTACCATCGGCCAGGGGACGGCCCAGGCCAGGATCCCCGTTCCGGCGAGCCCGGCCATCCTGGGCTTCTCCCTCTTCAACCAGGCCTTCGTGGCCGACGCCAAGGCAAATACCCTGGGCGTCACCACGACCAACGGCGGGGAAGGAAAGATCGGGTCCAAGTAACCCCCGCCTTTTGCAGGCTCCTGGAAGGTCTCCCCTTGCGGCGCCGCTCCCTTTCTCCCAAGTAAGGGGCGGGAAAAGGTTGGGGGAGGGCCCGATAGGCGCAAAATCCATGGAGACCTTCCAGAGCTTGTCCCCCGTTCTCCAGGCCCTTTTGGCCACGCTCTTCACCTGGGCCGTCACCGCCGCCGGGGCGGCCACGGTGTTCTTCACCCGGAGGGTCAGCCGAAAGCTCCTGGATTCCATGTTGGGCTTCGCCGCCGGGGTGATGATCGCGGCGAGCTACTGGTCCCTCCTGGCCCCTTCCATCGAGATGTCCGGGAACCATCCCATAGGGTCCTGGTTTCCTCCGGCCGTGGGTTTCCTCCTGGGCGGGGCCTTCCTCAGGCTCCTGGACAAGGTCCTCCCCCACCTCCACCTCAACGCCCCCATGGACCAGGCGGAAGGCATCAAGACCCAGTGGGAGAGGAGCGTCCTCTTGGTTCTGGCCATCACTCTCCACAACATCCCGGAAGGCCTGGCCGTGGGGGTCGCTTTCGGCGGGGTGGCCTCGGGCCTTCCCTCGGCCTCCCTGGCAGGGGCCGTGGCCCTGGCCTTGGGGATCGGGATCCAGAACTTCCCCGAGGGAATGGCCGTCTCCATGCCGCTTAGAAGGGAAGGCCTGGGCCTTTGGAAGAGCTTCTGGTACGGCCAGCTCTCGGGAATCGTCGAGCCCATGGCGGGAGTGGCCGGCGCGGCGGCGGTATTGGTCGCCCGCCCCATCCTCCCCTACGCCCTGGCCTTCGCCGCCGGAGCCATGATCTTCGTGGTCATCGAGGAGTTGATCCCCGAGTCCCAGGCCGGAGGCAACGGCGACCTGGCCACCCTCGGCGCCATGGGTGGATTTACGGTCATGATGATCCTGGACGTGGCCATGGGGTGAGAGCCCGGCCGGAGCCGGGCTCCCAACGCCCCTATTGAAGACCACCGGCTGATAAGTCCCTTGTCGGGGATGCCCCTGGAAGAATCCGGGTTACCTCTGGATGGAGAGGATGCCTCCCGAGGAAAAGACCATGCCGAGGGCGTTGGCCCCCTTGTCCAGGACCATCCACTGGTCGTAGATGGTGGCCCCCACGTAGACGGGGTTGGCCGGCACGGAAAGCTTGAAGGTCGCCGTCCCCTGCCCCGGGCCGGTCCCTGTGGTCAGGGAACCGTTGAAGAGGATGGGGGCGGCCTCCAGGAAACATCCCTTGGCCCCGAATGGTCCCAGATCGAAGGGGAGGGACACAGATCCGAACTTGGTTCGGTTGGTTCCAAGGAAATGGATCGCCGTCGTCCCGCCGAGCACCCGGGAGATTCGGAGAGAAGCGGTTTTCCCTGTGGCCAGGGCCCCGGACCAGCTTCTTGCGGGAAGCCAACCGCCCGAACCGGGACAGACCTCCCCGTAGGTGACGATTCCTTCGGGCCTGTAGGAAAAGACGTGGAGCGTCAACGTGGTATTACAGATGACCGTAAGAATCCCGCTCCCCGGGTCGTAGTTGATGTCCTGGGTGTTCTTGATCCCGTAGCCGGAAAGGGGTGTCGTGGAGACCAGCTTGCCCGAAGGGTCGACTTCGTAGATGGAGGTCCCCGACGACTTGGTCAAGAGAAAGTTCCCCGTCTGGGGGACATAGGCGACTCCCGAGATGATTCCCAGTCTGTATTTGACTGTCCCCGCCGAAATCCGGGTTCCAGACCTCTTCCACTCGGAAAGAATGTTGTTGGAGCTGATATAAAGGGTGCCCCGGTCGGAGTTCCACGTGATCCCCACAGGATTGGAAGACGGGGATCTGAATCTCCAGCCCGAGACATACTTGCCCTTGGATGTGCAGGAGACCACCACGGGCCCGTCGTTGTCCACGATATAGAGCTTTCCGTCGGCCGGACACCAGGTGATCCCGTTGGGACTGTAGGCCCTGACGGGGAACCCCCGGGTGGAGAAGGTTCGCACGAGAGTTCCCGCGAAGTTGAAGGAGTAGATGGTCCCCGTGGGGAAGTAGGCCACGTGAAAAAGGCCCGCTCCCCTGTCGAAGGTGCACCCGATGGTTCCGTAGGTCCCGGGATACTTGAAGGAAATCACCCGGATCGGCTGGATCTTGAGGCCCTGGGCCGGCGCCGCGCCGAGAGAGAGGGCAAGGCCGACGAGAGAGAGAAGGACGTGTTTCATGGCTTTCTCCTCGAGATGAGCTTCTTTACTTTGAGAGGAAAAGGGGGAAGAGAAACGAATGATGAAAACTCATTCTACCTTGGAGTCATTCCAGGTCCAGGGCTGGTGGGCCGTCATCCCGGGGACCATCCTTCTCTACCTGGAGGAAGATCGCGGTTTTGGGGGAGTGTTCGAGGGTCCCGGACTTTTGGCGTAACGGTCACTTCACGCCCCAGACTCCTGGGGGCATGGATTTTGTTCTGAAGCCCACCCAGCGGGACCGGACCTTGAAATCCGGGCTTGGAAGGCGGTCCCCTGGTGGTGGAGACGAGGAATGGCCTCCATGTTTTCCAGAGCGAAACATCCAAAAGGCTGAAACAGCAGAAATCCGCTTTTCTCGCATTTTTATGCTGGATCCCCCGCTCTTTCGGCCTTCCCCACCCCCGGATTCTTCAGAAAGATTGGGTCTTCCGCGGAATCTGTGGGTCGAAGAGACGTGGAAAGGGTCCCACTGTCAGCCTTCAGCCGGGATCGGCGGGCTCGGCGCCGGCTGGGGCCC
>JALUZX010000047.1 GCA_027011425.1 Planctomycetota bacterium | reverse complement strand
GCCCGCAGGTTGGGCGGGCTTTGGGCGAGGGCCTTCCCGGGACGCGAAATATGCCAATAAAGAAGGGAGGGACACAGTGGTCAAGCCGGGGTTCGAGGAAAAGGGCGGGGTGGAAAAGAGCCTGGGCAAGCAGGATGCTGCCATGGCCGGAAGGAGGAAGAAGGGCGTCAAGCTGAAGCGCCATTTCACCCGGCCCGGCAGGCACCCCTACGACCTCCTCACCTGGGAGAAGAGGAAGGCCACCATCACCTCGTCTGCCGGCGAGGTCCTCTTCGAGCAGGACGGCGTGGAGTTCCCCTCCACCTGGTCCCAACTGGCCACCAACGTGGTGGTGAGCAAGTACTTCAAGGGAGGACTCGGGACTCCCCAGAGGGAGACGAGCCTCAAGCAGGTGATCGACCGGGTGGTCCGCACCTTGTCCGCCTGGGGACAGGAACAGGGATACCTGGCCGACCCGGAGACGGTGGAGATCTTCGAGATGGAACTCACCCACGTGCTGGTGAACCAGGTGGCGGCCTTCAACAGCCCCGTCTGGTTCAACGTGGGCATCGAGAAGCGCCCCCAGTGCTCGGCCTGCTTCATCAACTCCGTTGAAGATACGATGGACTCCATCCTCAACCTGGCCCACACGGAGGGAATGCTCTTCAAATACGGGTCCGGCACGGGGACCAACTTTTCCACCCTTCGTTCTTCCAAGGAGAAACTCTCCACAGGCGGCACCCCTTCCGGGCCTGTTTCCTTCATGAAGGGCTTCGACGCCTTCGCCGGGGTGATCAAGTCGGGCGGGCGCACCCGGCGGGCCGCCAAGATGGTGATCCTCAACGTGGATCATCCGGACATCGTGGAATTCATCGAGTCCAAGGAAAAAGAAGAGAGGAAGGCTTGGAAACTCATCGAGGCCGGGTACGACGGCTCCTTCGGGGGTGAGGCCTATTCCTCTGTCTTCTTTCAGAATTCCAACAACTCCGTACGGGTCACGGACGAGTTCATGAAGGCCGTGGAAGAGGACAGGGAATGGTCCACCCGGGCCGTCACTACGGGCGAGGTGGTGGAAACCTTCCGGGCCAGGGACCTGATGGAAAAGATCGCCCGGGCGGCTCACCTGTGCGGGGACCCGGGCCTCCAGTTCGACACCACCGTCAACAAGTGGCACACCTGCAAGGCCTCGGGGCGGATCAACGCCTCCAACCCGTGCAGCGAATTCATGTTCCTCGACGACTCCGCCTGCAACCTGGCCAGCCTGAACCTGATGAAGTTCAGGAAGCCCGACGGGACCTTCGACATCCCCGCCTTCCGCCAGGCCGTGCGGGTCATGCTGCTGGCCCAGGAGATCATCGTGGACCCGGCCTTCTATCCCACCGAGCCCATCGAGAAGAACAGCCGGCTTTTCCGGCCCCTCGGGCTGGGCTATGCCAACCTTGGGGCCCTCCTCATGTCGCTGGGCCTTCCCTACGATTCTCCGGAAGGGAACAACTACGCAGCCGCCGTCACCTCCCTGCTCACGGGCGAGGCCTACAAGGTCTCGGCGGAAATCGCCGCCGCCGTGGGGCCCTTCCAGGAGTTCGAGAAGAACCGGAAATCCATGCTGGATGTGATGGAGCTTCACAGGAAGAACGCCCAGGAAATCGGCTCCGAGGGAGTCCCTGCGGAGGTGCTTGACGCGGCCCGTTCCGTCTGGTCCTCGGTGATCGAAGAAGGTTCCCTCTTCGGTTTCCGCAACGCCCAAGTCACGGTCCTGGCGCCCACGGGGACTATCGGTTTCATGATGGATTGCGACACCACTGGGATCGAGCCGGACATCGCCCTGGTGAAGTTCAAGAAGCTCGTGGGCGGGGGGCTCCTCAAGATCGTCAACCAGACGGTGCCCATGGCCCTGAAGAGGCTCGGGTATTCGGACGACCAGGTTACGGATACAATGGCCTGGCTGGAGGAGCACGGCACCATCGAGGGCGCTCCGGGGCTCAAGGAGGAGCACCTGCCCGTCTTCGACTGCGCCCTCCGGCCCCGTAAGGGAACCCGGGCCATCTCCTACATGGGACACCTCCGGATGATGGCGGCGGTCCAGCCTTTTCTTTCGGGGGCTATCTCCAAGACGGTGAACATGCCGGAGAACACCACCCCCGAAGAGATCGAGCAGGTCTACAGGGACGCCTGGCGGATGGGCCTCAAGGCCGTGGCCATCTACAGGGAGAACAGCAAGCGCACCCAGCCTCTCTCCACGTCCCAGGAGGAGAAGACCGAGCCGGTCGCCGCCAGGCCCCGCCGCCGGCGCCTCCCCATGACGCGGAAGTCCCTGACCCACAAGTTCTCTATCGCCGGCCACGAGGGCTACATCACCGTGGGAATGTATGACGACGGCAAACCGGGGGAGATGTTCGTCAAGATGGCCAAGGAGGGAACGGTGGTCTCGGGGCTCATGGACTCCCTGGCCACGGTCACTTCCATCGCCCTCCAGTATGGAGTGCCCCTGGATGTGCTGGTGGCGAAATTCGCCCATACCCGGTTCGAGCCCTCGGGGATCACTCCCAACCCGGAGATTCGCTTCGCCAAGTCCATCATGGATTACGTGGGCCGGTGGCTGGCCCTCACCTTCCTGCCGCCGGAGAAACAGCCCAGCGGCAAGGGGATGTGGCATCCCCTGGAGAACCAGGAGGACCAGGAAGGCTCCGGCGGGTCGATGAAGGCTCTTCCTTCCGGGGCCGGCGGGGGAGAGAAGTCCGCCTTCGTCCCCCAGGCGGACGCCCCGGTCTGCGACAAGTGCGGGAGCCTCATGATCCGCAACGGCGCCTGCTACAAGTGCCCCAACTGCGGGGAGACCTCGGGCTGCTCCTGATTCGGCGTTGACCACCTCCACCTGGAGCCCCCCGGCCCCGGCCGGGGGGCTCCAGGTTTCCATGGGATTCGGGCGGTCCTTGGGGGATAATCCCGGCCATGAGAAGATCGAAGAGGTGGGGCGGCTTTTTCTTCCCGGTCCTCGGGCTTCTCGGGGCCGCGGCTGGACCGGGCCGGCTCCGGGCCCAGGACGTCCTGGACCTTACGGAGATCAGGAACCCGCCGCGGTTCACTCCCACCATGGGGTTCATCAGGGCGGGCTACACATTTTCCTTCCCTTCGGGGGAGGCCAAGGACAGGGACAAGCGGGGGGATTCCTTTCCGGACCTCTCGTTCTACTACATCACCGACAAGATGTTCGGGAAGGCCGCGAATTTCACCTTCTACGGCGGCCGGGAAGGAGCCTACCTCTCCATGGGCCAGCCCGCCTTCAACCTCAGGGGCGTGCGCACGAGGATGGAATTCTGGTACCGGCCCTGGACCTTCTACAGGGAGGGCTTCTACGACGGGAGCAAGTTCATCCCCACTCTTCAATACAAGGGCCAAGAATACAGGGGGCGCCTGGGCGTGCTTTTTCCCGCCACATCCAGGGGAAACACCTTCGCCGAGGTTGCGGCCTACTGGGGGAGGGATCGTTTCAGCCGATCTTCCCAGACGAAGGAGCCCTCCAACCTCTACATGATCCCCGACGACTTCCAGGCGGCGGGGGTGAGGGTCTCCCTGGAGACGGGCAAGATCCTCTACGACCGCTACACGGGACTCCCCAACGGCGGGGCCCTTCTCACCCTGTGGGGGGAGAGGGAGGTCAACGACGCCAGCGGCGAGTTCGGGACGCCGGGGTGGGAGAGTTCCCTGCCCAGCAAGTTCTGGAGGGCCGGCGGGCGGTTGAGCTATTACTATCCCGCCGACAAGGACCAGGTCCTGGAATTCCACGCCGTGGGACGCTACTTCGACAAGGAGGACCGGATCCTCACCTACGACGCAAGCAAGCCCATCGGAAACAGGTTCGTTCAGGCCAACCTGGGGTACAGGTGGCACCTGAGCGACACCATGTATGTGCTCCCCTTCCTTGCGGCCCAGTATGTGCGGGTGGCCGACGAGTTCAACCAGAGCCAGGACGAAAAGTTCTTCTTCGGCGGGGGATTCAGCTTTCGCTGGTCCCTGGGCAAGAAGGTGAGTTTCTACGTGGATTACTCCTACCTCTCCAACGAATCCCGCGAGCCCGTGGGAATCCACAAGGATTATTTTTCGGAACACCGCCTTTCCACGGGACTGGAGATTACCTTCGGCGGCCTGTGAGGCGCCGGCCTCTCACACCCGGCATTTCTTCCGTCCCTCCCTCTTTGCAACGGGCTCTGATTGATAGACGGGACAAAAGTCTTGTCCAGTTCGTGACGCGGCGGGTGTGCCGGAACTGGGCCCCCGGGGTCACGAGTCCGGGTCAACGATCCGGCTCTCCGGCGTTCCCCTGACCGGGGTTTCCGGTTCTCCATGCGCGGGGGGAGAACCTTTCCTCCAGGGTGAAATCGACCAGACCGAGTTC
>JALUZX010000046.1 GCA_027011425.1 Planctomycetota bacterium | reverse complement strand
GGGGGCCGGGTCGACCTCTTGGATGGATTTTCGTTCATTCGGGCTCGTCCTTTTCGGCGGCGTCCCGGGCGAAGAAACCGCCCGGCCGGAAGAGGGTTTCCACGCATTCTTCCCACCAGCCGGTCTCGGCCAGGATATCGAGGATGGTATAACGGGACCGGATCATTCGGGCCGGGGCGTAGCTCTCCATGAGCCTCTTCCTGGAGATGCCGATTTCCTCCGGGGCGGAGGGGGCCCGGGCGGCGGCGAGGCGGTCTTGGATCTCCGCGGCCGGAAGAAGCCGGCCGGGGAGTCTTTCCGCCAAGGCCGGCCAGGCCTCGCGGAAGCGCTCCAGGCGGGAGGAGAGTCCTTCCGGGGTGAGGTATTTGCCGAGGCTTTGTTCCAGGACCTGCTCGGTGAGGGCCGGCGGCGAGGGGAAGGCGGCCCGCACGCGGGCTTCCAGCTCCGCCCGGTCGGGCCAGCGCCGGGCCAGGAGGGCAGGGTCCGTCTCCAGGGTCTTCGGGTCCATGGCCAGGAGCTTTTCGTAGGAGGCCGACGAGGCCAGGGTCCCGATCCCCACCTTGAACCCGTGGGAGGGGGCCTTGCCCCGGTAGGTGTGGCCCTGGTTGTCCCAGAGGTGGCTGAACAGGTGTTCCGCCCCCGATGCCGCCCGGGAGGAGCGGGCCGCCTGCATGGCCAGGCCCGAGAAGACCAGGCCCTCCATGAGGTTGCCCAGGGCTTCGATCTTTCCCCCGGCCACTCCCTCGGGGTCGGCGAGCCACTCCCTGAGCCGGCCCTGGACCAGTTCCCAGGCCTTGGGGTGGATGGCCTCGGCGCCCAGGGCGTCGGCCAGGATCCAGTCCGCCCCGGCGGGGATCTTGGCCAGGAGGTCGGCGTACCCGGAGGGATTCATGCCCTCCGGGGCGGCGGCGATCACCTCCAAGTCCGCCAGGAGGGCCAGGGGGGCCGGGCAGTAGAAGGTCTGCTTGAAGCCCCGGTCGGTAATGGAGGCGCCGTAGGCCGTGAACCCGTCCACCGAGGCCGCCGTGGCGACGGTCATGTAGGGGCGTCCCACTTGGTGGGAGGCGAGCTTGGCCAGGTCGTTGAGGGTCCCCGAGCCCACGCAAAGGACCACCGCGTCGATCTCCTCCAGGCGTTTCCGGAGGACCTCCACCCGGCTCGTCTCCGCGTGGAGATCCCTTTCTTGGTAAATGAAGGGGTCCTCCCGCCGGCAGCCCGCCTCCGCCAGGGACCGGAGGACTTCCTCTCCCGCCGCCTCGAAGGTGTTGAGGTCGGCCGCGAGGAGGGCGGGGGTGTCGCCGAAGAGTTCCTTGAAGACCTTTCCGGCCTCCTTCGCGGCGCCGGGTTCGATCTTGACCAGGCGGGTCATCCCGTCGGGCGGGAGGGCCCGGCGGATTCTCTTTTCCCGTTCTTCCCGCGGAGAGGTCATGCCCTTCCCCCTTTCCCCCTGGATTTCTCCGCGGCTTTGGTTTTGGGTTCCTGCGAAACGTATTCCAGGAGCCCCTCCGCCCCCTCGGCGTCGATCACCAGGGCCTTGACCAGTCCGCCCCTTAGGGCGGCGGCCACGGCCGGGGCCCGGTCCCGGCCCATGGTGATGCCGATCACCAGGGGGACCTTGACCAGTTCCTCCAGCCGGATGCTCACGACCTGGTCCTTGTAGGGGCTGGGGCACTCTTTGCCCTTGGGCCCGAAGAAACGCCCGCAGATCTCCCCCACGGCGCCCTTGGCGAGGAGGGTCCGGATCTGGGCGGGCTTGAGGGCCTCCTGGTAGATGAAGAGGGAGTCCTCAAGAGTTCCGATCCCGACCAGGGCGGCGTCCAGGGACTTGAAGAGGTTACGGACCGATTTTACTTGCTCGTGGCGGAAGAGGGCGTTCCGGGTGTCCCCGTCGGCGAGAAAGGCCGGGGTGTTGAGGGAGAAGAAGGTGCCGCCCCCTTTCCTGGCGATCATCCGGCCCAGCTCCAGGGCGTCCGATTCCAGGGCCACGGCGCCCACGTTTCCCATGAGCTGGACCACCTGGAGGCCCGGTTCCCAGCCCTGGGAGGGAAGGAAACGGATCGTCTCCATGAGCGAGCGGCCGCCCGTAATCCCAAGGGTCTTCACGCCCTTGAGGAGTTCCATCACTTTCGGGGCGCTCAAAAAACCCATGGAGCGGCGGGCCGCCTCGGCGGAGGATGCCGGTGGCACCCGCAGGACCACGGCTTTCTTGAGGGAAAATGCCTTCTCCAGCTTTTCCTCGAGTTCCCCGTCGTAGGGCTGAAAATCCTCCACCTGGATCCGGACGATTCCCTTGGCCCTGGCCTGCTTGAGGAGGCGGGAGACCTTGGCCTGGGACACGGAGAGGACCCGCGCCACTTCCCCCTGGGAGAAGCCCTCCATGTAGTAGAGGCGGGCCGCGAAGGCCAGGAGCTTGTTCTTCTCTTCTTCGGACATGGCTGAACTCGAGAATATTTATTCAGAATAGAAACGCCAGCCCCGGCATTCTGTCCCTGGGAAGAGAAAACTTCAAGGCCTTCTCTCTTCTTGGAAAGGGGCCCCGGGGCGGCTAAAAGAGGGAGGTCGAACCGGGTCAGCCCGGAGGAGCCAGGAAGGTGGACCTCCACGAGAAAGCGAGCAGTTCCAAGCCCGGCGGGACCACCCGTCCCGTGCAGGTGGGGTCCGTCTCCATCGGCGGCGGGCCCTTCCACGTGATCGCCGGGCCCTGCGCCGTGGAATCTCCCGGGCTTCTTTTGGAGACGGCCCGGGCCGTGAGGGATTCCGGGGCCTCCCTGCTCCGGGGAGGGATCTTCAAGCTTCGCACCGATCCGTCCTCCTTCCAGGGCATGGGGCGGGCCGGCCTGGAGGAGCTGAAAGCCATGAAGGGGGAGCTGGGGCTTCCCCTGGTCACGGAGGTCACCGACCCGCGCCACCTGGAGGCCATGCTGGAGGTGGTGGACATGCTCCAGGTCGGGTCAAGGAACATGTTCAACTATCCCCTGCTTTCGGAGGTGGGAAAGACGGGCAGGCCCGTGCTCTTGAAGAGAGGCTTCTCGGCCCGCGTGGAGGAGTGGCTCCTGGCGGCCGAGTATATTCGTAAGGAAGGAAACGAGAACATCGTCCTCTGCGAGCGGGGGATCCGGACCTTCGAGACGGCCACCCGCAACACCCTGGACCTGGCCTCGGTGGCCTGGATCAAGGCCCGGGAGCCCTACCCGGTCCTGGTGGATCCTTCCCACGGAACGGGCTTGCGGGAACTGGTCCCGCCCATGGCCCTGGCCGCGGCCGCAGCCGGCGCCGACGGCCTCCTGGTGGAGGTCCACCCCAGGCCCGGGGAGGCCCTCTCCGACGGGCGGCAGAGCCTGGACCCGGCGGAGTTCGCCCGTCTCATGGATCGCCTTTCCGCCCTCCTCGCCGCTCTCGGCCGGTCCCCTCTCGGGAAGTCGTGAAGGAGAAGAAACCTCTCGGACCGGAACCGGGGAGAATCGACCGCCTCTTTTCCTCCGTGGCGGGGAGATACGACCTGGCCAATACGGTCCTCTCTTTTGGGATCCACCACCGCTGGCGGAAGGAGATGGTCCGCTGGTCCGGCGCGGGGCCGGGGGAGAGCCTTCTCGATTGCGCCACCGGGACGGGGGACGTGCTTTTCGCCTTCCGCCGGGTCCTGGGCCGGGAGAGCCCCTCCGCCGGGGTGGACTTCTGCCGCCCCATGCTGGAGATCGCCAGGGCCAAAGCCGCCCGGAAAGGTCTTCCGCCCCGCTTCCTCCAGGGCGACGCCTTGAGACTTCCTTTCCGGGACGACGCCTTCGACCTGGCGGCCATCGCCTTCGGCATCCGGAACGTGAAGGACCCCGTGGCGGGGCTTTCCGAGATGGCCCGGGTAGTCCGGCCCGGCGGAAAGGTGGTGGTCCTCGAGTTCGGGCAGGTGGTCGTCCCTGGATTTCGAAGGATCTATTCCTGGTTTTCCCGGGTTCTCCTGCCCCGGATCGGCGGACTCGTCACGGGCAGGAAAGAGGCCTACGAGTATCTCCGGGATTCCTCCCGCCGCTTCCCCTGCGGAGAAGACTTCCTGGCCCTCATGGACCGGACCGGCCGGCTCCGGGACCTGACCTGCAAACCCCTCACCGGGGGCATCGCCTGGCTCTACAAAGGGACCGTGCGCTGAACCGGAACCGGGACGACCGTCGGGCCGGCCCCAGAGTGGGCCCCAAAAAAGGATCAGTTACGGTTACGACAAAAGTCCTGGACCTTGGAAAATTCGCCTCCTCCGCAGAATCTGGGGGTCTTTGGAGGGCCAAAAGGGTGGACCATTCACGGAACAGCCCGCAAAAGGGCAAGTTTCCGGCCTTCCAGCCTTTCCCTTGGATTTGACACCCAAAAAAAGGAGGGTTGATTGTGGGC
>JALUZX010000045.1 GCA_027011425.1 Planctomycetota bacterium | reverse complement strand
GGCCCAGGCCAGGGCCCCGGCGCCCACCTGGAGAAAAACATTCCCGCCCAAGCGAAAGGCCCAGACCGTCCCCCCCACCGCCGCGGCGGCGAGAAGGGGACGGGCGAAGACCTTTCCCGGGGACACCTTGCACCCTTCCCGGGCCAGGAAGAAGACCGAGAGGGGAATGGAAAGAGCAAGGGAGAGGGCCGTGGCCAGGGCCGCGCCTGCGCTTCCCCACCGGGGGATCAAGGCCAGGGTGAGGCCCAGGTTGAGAAGGGTGGCGAAACCCAGGGGAAACACGTAGTAAAAGTGTTTGCGCGAGGCGAAAAGGGTGTTCCCGAAGGCCGAGCCCACCCCTGTGAGGGCCATCACCACAAGAAGCCACTTGAGGGTCCAATCCGCGCCTGCGAAACCAGCCCCGAAGAGCCCGGCCAGGAGGGGCCCCGCCGTGAGCCACCCTCCCGCGGCCACGGGAAGGACCAGGAAGGCCTGGGAGCGAAGGACCCTCTCCAGGGTGGCCTCCCTGTCCCCGGCGGCGGCGGCCCGGTCCAGGTGGGGCCTGAAGAGCCTTCCCAGGAGCGCCAGGGGCGCCTCCGCCGCGGCGGCGAGTTTCCGGGCCGCCGCGTAGAGACCCGCCGGGTATGGGCCGGCCATGAGCTTCAGGAGGATCACGTCCAGGGAGCGGACCAGGGTATTGAGAAAGACCGCCGCAGAGATCAGCCCCCCCGACTTGAGAAGCCCCGCCGCGGGAATCCGCTTCCCCGCCGGCCCCTGGCGGGCGATCCAGAAAAAGGCCAGGAGGGCGTAGGCCGATCTTCCCGCCAGCCAGGCCAGGGCGAAGGGAAGGAGGTCCGCCGTTCCCCCCAGGCAGAGGAGGACCACGAGAGCCAACTGGACCAGCAGGGCCGCCCCTTCCCAGAGCACCTCCAGGGAGGCCTTGCCCATGGCGTCGGCCAGGCCCTTCATGTCGAAGGCCGAGGGGAAGACCACTCCCCCGCAGACCAGGAGGAAGGCCGGCTTCCACCCCGCCAGGAGGACCCCCGGGACGAAGAGGCCGAAAAAGAGGGCCGAGAGAAGGAGCCTGGCCCGAAGGGACGCCCGCACCCAGGCCAGGGCCTCGCCGGGGCGGGCCGCCGCCTCCCGGGCCGCCACCACCTTGATCCCCGCCTCGGCGAAGAGCGCCAGGAGCAGGCCCACCTGGACCCCGAAAGCGTAATTCCCGAGCCCGGCCACGCCCAGGGCGCGGGCCAGGAGCACGGAGACGCCGAAAAGGAGGACCTTCTGGAGAGCCGTCCCCCCGGCCAAGGCCAAAAGGGTGCGCTTCACCAGGTCAGGCACGGCTTCCCTCCAGGAAAGGAAGGTGGGGACCGCGGAAGAATCCCTTGAGGTATCCCGCGGGAAGGCCCGCCCACTGGCCCGCCAGGCACCGGGCCAGGGCCGCCGGCCCGAGCCGTCCTTTCAACGCCCAGCCAAAAAGCCTGAGGGTCTTGGGCGCCAGGAGGGCCGCCGGGGCGAAAAGCCCCGCCGCACCGCCGTGGCGGAGGGCGAAATAGACACTGTTGGCCGTAACCGTAAACCAGTCCCTCTCCCAGGGCCCCCTCCTGTGCGGTCCCCGGGCCGGCTCGTGGAAGAGCCGGGCCTTCTCCGTGTAGACGAGCCTCCTTCCCCGGGCCCGGAGCCGGACGCAGAGGTCCGCGTCGTCCAGGTGGTAGCGGTAGTTTTCGTCGAAGCCCCCCGCTTCCAGGAGGTCCTTCCGCCTGAGGGCCAGGTTGCCCCCGGCCAGCAGGGGACTCGCCCCGGGGGGGATCTCTTCGGGGGAATCCAGGGGAAACTGCCGGCCCACCCGGGTCACGGCCATGGGCCCGAACTGGAGGCTCCCGCCGGGGGAGAGGACCGGGCCCGAGGCTCCCGCCACATCTGGATCGGCGAAGGGCTCCGCCAGGGCGTCCAGCCAGCCCGGGGCAGGCCAGGCGTCGTCGTCGATGTAGACCAGGATCTCCCCCTTGGCTTCCGCCGCGCCCAGGTTCCGCTGGAGGGCCAGGTTCCGGGCCGGGGCCTGGAGGACACGCACCCCCGGAAATCTTTCCCGGACCATCTCCATCGACGGCTCGTCCCCCGGGGCGTGGATCGTAAGGACCTCGGCGTCCAGGAACCCCTCCAGGACCTCCGCCTCCAGGGCCGAGAGGCACCGCTCCAGCGGGCCCGGCCGGCCCGCCGTGGGAACCAGGATGGAGACCTCAACCACGCCTCGCACCCCTCCCCAGGCTGGCCAGGACCTTGCAGGCCGCCCGGTCCAGGGACTCCACCACCCGGACGGGAAGCACCTTGGCGGCGACCCGTTTCTTCCAGGAGGTCACGGCGTTCCAGTAGATCTCGGTCACCTCGTCGGCATGGAGATACTCCGTGTCGGGAAGGACGATCCCCTCGAACTCGTAACGGGCAAGCCCCTTGGCCATGATCTCGTCGTGCAGGGCCGACTTGGGGATGGCCCAGCACCGGTTGTAGAAGACGAAGTCCAGGCCGATCTCACGGCTCTCCTCCACGGTCCGGAGGATGTCGGCCCGCCCCTCGTGGGGAAACCCCAGGATGAACCCGCCCCCCGTGCGGATCCCGGCCTCCCTGCAGAGCCGGACCGTCTCCTTCACCTGCTCGATGGTGATGTTCTTCTTGATCCGCTTGAGGGTCTCGTTGGAGGTGGACTCCACGCCGAACCAGACGCCCCGGCAGCCGGCGTCCCGCATTCTTCCCACGGTCTCCTCGTCCAGGGTGTCCGCCCGGGATTCGCAGATCCAGGGAAACCCGAGGGGCTCCAGGGCGCCGCACATCTCCAGGAGGTGTTTGCGATTCACCGTGAAGTTGTCTTCCCGGAAATAGAAGCCCCGGGTTCCCCACCTCTTTGCCATGCCCTCCATCTCGGCGGCCACCGCCGCCGGGGAACGGAAGGAGGAGCGCCTCGCCCAGATCACCTTGGAAGAGCAGAAAGTACAGTCGTAGGGGCATCCCCTGGAAGAGACCACCGTGTCCACCGGTTCCACGCCGGGCAGGTAGGTCTCCTCCCTCCGGGCGTAGGAATCCATGTCCACCAGGGACCGGTCCGGCTCGGGGAGGGCGTCCAGGTCCTTGACCCGGAAGGGCGCCCTGGCCACCCACGTCCCCTCCACGTCTTCGTATTCGTCAGGTCGGTTTCCGCTCTCCAGGGCGTCCAGGAGGGGATCGATGGCCTCTTCTCCCTCGCCCCGGACTACCGCCGAGAAGACTCCCTTGTAGAGGTGGTGGTTGACCGTGGCGTTGGGGCCCCCGTAGATCGTGGGAATCCCCTCCTTCTCCAGGAAGCGGGCCGCGTCCACGGCCTGGCGGGCGTCGAAGATGGTCCCCGAGAAGCCCACGGCGTCGAAGCGGCTGAGAAAGTCCACCAGGTCCTCCAGGCCGAGGCGGGCCACCCGGTTGTCCAGGACGGTCACCTCCCTCCTGGTCGCGGCCGCCACGTAGAGGAGCCCCAGAGGCGGCAGGAGGACCGGCTCCTTGGGGATGTTGGTGACCTTATCGAACCACCGCGGAAGCGGAGTCTGGCCTGGGTAGACGAGACAGAGAGTCCGGATCGGTTTTTTGGTGTTCATGGATCTCCTCCCCCGGCTCCCCCCCGGCAGGGAGGGAAGCCTGGAATGGAAGGTCGTTTCTTTTCTTCAGCATCCGCCTGAGAAGGTTTCTGGCGAAGGGCGGAAGGAGGGCCACGGCCAGGAACCTCCAGGCCCCGGGGAAACGCCATCCGCCAAGACGCAAACAATGCGCGGCGCGGGCCAGGCCCTTCCCCCACCGGCCCTGCCTGGAATGCCACCGCCCCACGCCGAGATGGAAGGACCAGTCCCGCCGGGCGATCCGGAACAGCTCCTCCCGGGAGACGGGGAGGGGTTCGGGCTCGCCCCGGCGGCGGGCCCGCCGGCAGGCCCGGGCCAGGGCCGAATAGGCCCTCTGAATCTCCCGCTTCCCCTCGGAGGCCGAGGCTTCATGGACACGGTAGAAGGTAAGCGGCTCGGGGAGGACGGCGAAGCGCGCCCCGTTCTCGGCCAGCCTCAGCCAGAGGTCGTAGTCCTGGGCAAAGGGAAAGGCCTCCCTGTACCCGCCGGCCCCTTTCAAGGCTTCGGCCCGGAGAGCGCAGGAGGGATGGGAGAGGCAGTTTTCCACCTCCAGGGCCCGGAGAATCGCTTCATGGCCGGCCGGCGGATCGAGCCTCCCCAGGACCCGCCCCTGCGGGTCCACCTGGGTCACGGGCGTCGCCAGGACGTCCACCTCCGGGTGGGCCTCCAGAAAGGCCGCCTGTCTGCCCAGCCTGTCGGGGCGCATCCGGTCGTCCCCGTCCAGGATGGCGATCCAAGGAGTCTCCAGGACTTCCAGGGCCCGGTTCCGGGC
>JALUZX010000044.1 GCA_027011425.1 Planctomycetota bacterium | reverse complement strand
GTTCGGGAGTTTCCATGGGGGCTGGAGTCTGCCCCGGGAAGGGGCGGCTGGCAAGGAGGTCGGAGTGTTGCGGCCGGGGCCCGGCCCGGGTTGGAATGGGGGGAAAGGAGGCCGCTCATGTCCGTCATTCTCGCCCTGGTCCTGTCCTTTCCCCAGGCCGCCGCGGCGCCGGTCTACAAGTGGGAGCCCGGCCTGGAACTCACCTACCGGGTGGAGACGGAACTCCACTACGGGGGAAAACCCATGACCCGGCGGGGGGAGATCTCTCTTCTCGTTCTCGGGAACGAACCCGGAAAGGGGGCCCTCGTGGGGGTGACCAGGAGGGAAGCCTCCGGGAGGGAGCCCGGGTTCGGGCTTCTCTGGGTGACCCCGGAGGGGAAATTCCGCCTCCACGATCTTGTTCGGGGGGCCTGGTGGGGGGCCTGCCCCCTGGAGGTCCTTCCTCCTCTTCCAGGGAAGGGTAAAGGGCCCTGGAGGGGGGGAAAGGATCTCTTCGGCACATCCCTCGCCGTGACGGGGTCCCGAAAGGAGAAGGAGGGCGAACTGCTTCTCTCCTTCCGTTTCGTCTACCCCGAGGGGGAGCGGAAGGTCTACGGCAGGAAGGGGGAGGGGAAGGCCTGGTTCGATCCGGCCGGAGGATATGTGACGAAGGTCTCCTATGAGAGGGGAATGGACCGATTCCCCCGATCGGTGAGGGCCAAAGTCACCTTGTCCAAGGCATCCCGCCGTTCCGCCCGGGAGACCGCCTCCTTTCGTTCCGCCCTGGAGGATTACCTGGGCGCCCAGGCCGAATTCTACGGGCTGGGCTCCTGGCTTCCCCGGGACGAGAAGGAAGTGGCCGCCAAGGTGAAGGAGATCAATGCCCTTTTCGAAGGCGTGGCCGCCCGCCACGCTGGGACGCCCGTGGCCGGCGCTGCGAAGGCCTTCCTGGGGAGAGTGAAGCCCAGCCTTTCCAGGCGGCTGGAGGAGGCCAAACGGTTCCGCGGGTTGCTGGGGAAGAAGGCCCCGGATGTGGTTCTTCCCGACCTGGAAGGGAAGAAACACGCCCTTTCGGATTACAGGGGCAAGGTGGCGGTCCTGGATTTCTGGTACCGGGGATGCGGGTGGTGCACCCGGGCCGTTCCCATGGTCAAGGCGGCTTTCGCCCGGCTCGCGGGGAAGCCCGTGGTCTTTTTAGGGATGAACGTGGACCGCAGGCTGGAGGACGCCCTCTTGGCGGAGAAGGCCCTGGAACCTCCCTACCCGAGCCTTCACACCGACAGGAAGACGGCCAAGCGATTCGGCGTCCGGGGGTATCCCACCTTCGTAATCCTGGACAAGGAGCGACGTTTCGCCGGATTCCAGGTCGGATGGGCCCCCGACCTGGCGGACATCTTGGTGAAAAAGGTCACCCCCCTCCTGAAGTAGGCCGGAAGGGCGGCCCTTACGTCGCTCCCCTCCATCCCGGCCGGCCCGGATTTTCAAGAGTCTTCCCGGATCCAGACCCGCATGGAGCCGGGCCGGCGGTTGTCCCAGAGGTGGTAGGGTACGGCCACGGCTGCCACGGGGGTTTGCCGCGGGCGGAAAAGGGAGTAGAGGGCCGTTTTCCTGCGGGGCGTCTCGAGACGAAAGGCGGGAAAGCGCAGGGCCCGCGCTCCCGGGGCCAGGCGGGACTTGCCCAGGACTTCCAGGGGGGCTTTCCGGGGGAGGACCAGGTTTTCCAGGGGGCCCTCGGGGTTGTCGCAGGACTCCAGGCAGTAGACCAGGGGGCCCCGGGCGAGAGCGACCCGGCCCGAAGCCTGCCGGACCATGGGATGGGCGTAGATTCTCCCGGGCGGCATGGAGAGGTTTAGCTCCACCGTATCTCCCGATTCCCATGTGCCCCGAAGGGGAAGGTAGCCCTTCCTCAGGCCTTCCTTGGCGTTTCTCCACCTTCCCTTCACCCGAATCCCGGCGGCCTTGCACCAGGAAGGGATCCGCAAGAGGAGCGTCGCTTGCAGGGGGGCCTCGGGCTCCAGGCGGATCCGGACCTTTCCCTCCCAGGGATACATCGTTTCCATCTTCAGGAGTAGGAGGGTTCCACCCGTGCGTATCCGGTAGGTCCCCCCCACGTAGAGGTGGACCCAGACCCTCTTCTCGTCCCGGGAGAGGACGAACTCCCCCAGGTTCGCCAGGACCCGGGCCAGGTTGGGGGGACAGCAGGCGCACCCGAACCATCCCATCCGGTGGCGGGTGATGCCGTCCCAGGCCGCTTCCCCTTCTTTTTCTCCCGCGGACTTCCCGGGGGAAGGATCGTGGCTCGCCAGGGGGTTGGAGTAGAAAAAACGGTCCCCCGAAAGGGAGACGCCCGAGAGGAAACCGTTGTAGAGGGTCCGCTCCAGGGCGTCCATGTACCGGGCGTCCCGCTCCAGGCGGAACATCCGGGCGTTGAAGAGCAGAAAGGCAGCCGCGGCGCAGGTCTCTGCGTAGGCCGTCTCTTCGGGCAGGTCGTAGTCGTAGGAGAAGCCCTCGTTCGCCGCGGAAGAGCCCACCCCTCCCGTGACGTAGAGCTTGCGCTCGGCCACGCCCTCCCAGAGCCTCCGGCAGGCCCGGGCCCAGGCGGGGTCGCCCGTCTCCAGGGCCAGGTCCGCCATGGCGGAATACATGTAGAGGGCCCGGACCGCGTGGCCCACGGCTTCCTTCTGCTCGAGGGGAGGCATGTGGGCCTGGCAGTATTCGTAGGTCTTGAACCGCCAAGCCCTTGGATCCTCGCCCCGCCTGCGTGCCTCCCTGTCGAAGAAGTGGGGCTTCTTCCCCCGTTCCTCCAGGAAGAACCGGGCCAGTTCCAGGTAGGGCCCGCGGCCGGTGAGGCGGTAGAGCTTGACCAGGGCCGACTCCACTTCCTGGTGGCCCGGGTAACCCGGGATCTTTCCCCGTCCCTTGCCGAAGCTCTTCACCAGGAGGTCCGCATACCGGCGGACCGCGTCGAAGAGGACGGTCTTTCCCGTGGCCGCCAGGTGCTCGATCCCCGCCTCGATCAGGTGGCCCGCGCAGTAGAGTTCGTGGTTGTCCCTCAGGTTGGTCCACCGTTCCCCGGGAGCCACGACGGTGAAGTAGGTGTTCAGGTAGCCGTCGGGCCGGGCGGCCCGGGCGATCCGGCCGGCCGCCCGGTTCACCCTCTTTTCCAGCTCCGGGTCCGGGCCGGCCCGCAGGACCCGGCTCGCTCCCTCCACCCATTTGGCCACGTCGGAATCCCAGAAGACGTGAGGTTTCCGTGGTTTGCCGGGGCGCCACTGGAGGTCGAAGGCCGCGAGCCTTCCCGTTTCCTCCAGGCGGCGGTGGATCCAGGGAAGGGTGACCCGCCGGTTGGTCTCCAGCCGGGGCGCCCAGAAGGAGTCGTCGATCCGGACCTCCTCGAGAGGGACAGGTTCAGGTGAAGCCATGAAAAGCCTCCCGGGAAGCACACAGGGGGGATCGGAAGCTTCCCACCTCAGCGAAGGGAGGGCAAGAGGAAGAAAAATTTGAAACCATGAAATTCAATAACCATTGGATGACGTTATGGAAAAAATCGATGACAGTGTCTTGCCCTCCGGGGCGGGAGGCGGACCTTGATTCTGGATCAGAAGTTCCGGGTTTTCCTGGCCGTGGCCAGGGAGGGCAGTTTCAGCCGGGCCGCCTGGCGGCTCGGGCTCAGCCAGTCTTCGGTGAGCTTCCACGTGGGAGCCTTGGAGAAAGAGTTGGGTCTCAAGCTCTTCGACCGCCGGGGTCGGTCCATCGCCCTGACCGTGGAAGGCCGGGCCCTCCTGGAAGAGGGGGAGAAGCTGGCACGCCGGGCGGAGCGCCTGGAGGAGCAGTTCTCCCGGGATTCCTCCCTCATCCCCAAGCGACTGAGGCTCGGGAGCGATTCTTTGACCTGCGCCTTCACCCTGCCCCGGGCCCTGGCCTGTTTCCGGCAGGCCCACCCGGACCTGGTCTTCTCCTACGAGCACCTGGACCCGGACTCCCTGGTGGAGGGCCTGCTCGAGGGAACCCTGGACGTGGCCCTCATGGGGCTTCCCCCCAGGCACAGGAAGCTCCTGGTGGAGCCCTGCTTCCAGGACGAGATCGTCCTGGTCTTCCAGTCGGGCCGGGCCGCGCCGGAAATCGGCCCCTGTGAATTGAAGGAGCTTCCCCTGCTCGCGGCCAAGGGGGACCCGGGGCTCGAACTCCTTCTCCGGAAGGGCCTGGAGGAGGCGGGGGCGCCTCTCCGGAAGCTCAAGGTCTTCATGGAGATCGAGGGGCTTGCGGTGGTGAAGAACTTCATCCTTGCCGGTCTGGGCGGGGCATTCCTTCCCAGGGTCACGGTTCAAAGGGAACTGGACTCGGGGGAGATGGCGGAGACCCGCGTAAGGGGGCTCCGCCTGGAGCGGCGGACCAGCCTCGTTCACTCCAGGGA
>JALUZX010000043.1 GCA_027011425.1 Planctomycetota bacterium | reverse complement strand
TCCATCGACACCCTGGGGACCGCCGACCGGACCGTGCCCCTTCCCGGTTTCACCGAACCCGTGGGGATCCTGCTGGATCCCGGGCGTGAGCAAGTGTTCATCCCCTACGACAACTTTCCCTCGGTGCACGTGGTGGATTTCCAGGCGGGAAAGGTCTCGGAGATCGCCCTCCCGGCCTACGGAAACGACGCCTCCGCCCTGGACCGGAAGGTGGGCCTTCTCTACGTCGCCTCCTGGGCCCACGGCGAGGTGGAGGTCCTGGACCTGGAGAAGGGCCGCCTGGTGAAGCGGATCCGGGGCCTGGGCATCCTTCCCCACATGTTCAGCATGGCCTGGAACCCGGTGAACCGGAGACTCTACATCCCTATCGGCGCAACCGCCGTGAACGGGTCCTTCGGCGCGGCCCTGACCATCCTGGATCCGGCCACGGGAGAGCACCGCAAAGTCCGGACCGGGTTCGCCCCGGTGGACCTGGTCCCCCTGCCCGGCTGGAAGGGCGCCCTGGTCTTCGGCAACGAAGACAGGGCCGCTCTGGTAGACCGGGCGGGCCGGGTAAAGATCCTGGATCTTCCCAAGGGGTGTCTCTTTCCCCTCCTGGCTCTTCCCCTTCCGGAGGGCGGGATCTACCTCTCCTACGGCCCCCACCAGTCCTACTGGCCCGATGTCTACATCTGGGGCGCCCGGGACGGGATCCTCCGAATCAGGAAAACGGATCTTTCCTTCTACGACCGCCGCATCCCGCGCCAGGCCCAGGACATGGCCGTGGACGAGAAGGGAGTCCTCTACGCCCTGCAGAACAACTGGGGGACGGAGGAGCCCTTCCTCTCGGTTCTCCGGGACGGGGTGCGGCTCTGGCAGGCAAGGGACCGGATCCTCCTGGGCGGAAAGGTCACCCGGGAGACCACCCAGTCGGTGATCCGCTACGACAGGAAAGCCCGGGCCCTCTACATCCTCCGGGCCGGAGAGAAGGACACCGACCCGGGGGTCTTCCTCCGGGTCCTGCCGGCGAAGAAGAAACCGGACCTCCAGGCAAGGACGGGCCGGACGCCCGTGGATCTCGCCTTCGACCAGGACCATGTGGTCACGGCGGATTTCGACTCCCACTCCTTGACGGTCATCGACAAGGCCACGGGCAAGACCAGGGCCCTCCCCGCCCCCCAGGAACCCCTCAGGATCCTGGCCGGGTCCGGAGTCTTCTGGGTCCTATGCCACCGGAGCCGGAAGCTGGCGCGCCTGGATCAGGAGACCTGGAAGTCCCGGACCTACACCCTTCCAGGGAAGGGGCTCCCCGACGAGCTGGCCCTCGTGGAAGGCGCGCCCTGGGTGGTCTGCCACGGCCCCGATTCCATGGAGATCTACCGCTTCGCCCCAAAAGAAGAGACCTTCCAGAAGCTCCACTCCCTCTCCTACCCTTTCGGCGAGACGGCCTTCGACAAGGGGAACGCTTCCTTTTTCGCCCGGGGGCGCTTCGGCGACGGAATCTTCCACCTCGCCCGGATCCGCCCGGAAGGGCCGGGCCGGGTCTGGCTGAGCGACTTCCTCTCGGGCAGGCTTCTCCTCTTCGAAAAATAGGCCCCTCCCCCCGGGAAGAGAGTCTTCTCCTTTTCTGGCTCCTTTCGCCTCTTGTGGTTTGTTTTGAACCACTATCCCCAGTCAGGGGACATCACCCATCCTCCCTGGCAGGGAAGGGTTGGTTCCCTGGCCCGGGAGATGGTACTCTCGAAGAATTGAAGGTTAGTTTCTCCCTTCCAACTGGAACATTCCCTGCGTTTTCCTGGAGACAGACAGAACCATGAAACCCCTGCTTCTCTTTACCCCGGCCCTTCCTTTGCTTCTAAGCGGGAGCCTCCTCGCCCAGTCGCCGACTCTCTTGAAGGACATCAACCTCAAACTGAGACCCAACCCCTCTTCCTCCCCCACGGGCTATTCCCACAATCTCGCCATGCCCAGGAACAACTTCAGGTTCGCGACGATCGGGCCTTTCGCCTACTTCGCCGCCGACAACGGCAAAGTGGGGAGGGAACTCTTCAAGAGCCTTCCCACCCCCAACACGGTCACACTGGTGAAGGACATCAACCCCAAGGGCAGCTCCAACCCCAGCAACTTCACCGTCATGAACAACATCCTCTACTTTTCCGCCAACGACGGAAAGCACGGCAACGAGGTCTGGCGCTCCGACGGGACGGCTGCGGGGACCTTCATGCTCAAGGACTGCTACCCGGGATCCGGGGGCGGGTCCTTCTACTACCCCGTGGTCATGGGGAACAAGCTCTACTGGGCATCCTACAACGGTTTCTCCTACGACCTCTGGGTCAGCGACGGCACACCGGCGGGAACCAAGGTGTTCTATTCGGGTCTCCGGGCAAGGTGGTATTATCCCCTGGCTTTCGGAAACAAGATCATCTTCCGCGGCTGCACCAAGGCAAACGGATGCGAGCCTTGGGTCACCGACGGCACCAAGGCCGGCACCAAGATGCTCATCGACGTCCGGCCCGGATCGGCCTCGGGTTCCATGTACTTCCCTGTCATCATGGGAGGCAAGGTCTACTGGTCCTCGGGGACGGGCGCCACTTACAACATATACGTCTCCGATGGAACGTCTGCGGGAACCAAGGTCCTCTATTCAGGCCTCCGGTATTTCTGGTACCACCCCACCCTTTTCGGCAACAAGATCATCTTCCGGGGAAGCTCGCCCTCCAAGGGATATGAACCCTGGATCACGGACGGAACCGCCGCGGGAACCAGGATGATCGCCGATCTCCGGCCGGGCACTCTCTCCAGTTTTCCCTACAATTTCGTCCCCTACAAAAACGCGGTCTACTTCCAGGCTTACGACCCAACCGGAAAATGGTTCTTCATCTGGAAGACCGACGGAACGGCAGCGAACACCAAGGTGGTGACCAGCAAGACCCGGCATTTCTCCTCCCCCATCCTGGCCGGCGGGAACATCTTCTTCCGCGGCTGGAGCGCATCCCTCAACCACGGCTCCGAACTCTGGAAGACCGACGGCACCGACAAGGGGACCGTGGAGATCAAGGACATCAATCCCGGAAGCGACGGCAGTTTCCCCTTCTACCTGACGCCCGTCCTCGGCGGAAGCAGGATCATCTTCTCCGCGAATGACGGCAAGCACGGGAAGGAACTCTGGGTGAGCGACGGAACGGCCTGGGGGACCAAAATGCTCCAGGACATCCACCCCGGCCCCCTGAACAACACGCAGGACTCCTATCCTTCCTATTTCGCCGACGTGTCGGGATTGACCTATTTCCAGGCCTACAACCAGAAAACCGGGACCGAACTCTATGTGAGCGACGGAACCACCCGGGGGACCCGGCTGGTCAAGGACATCTCTCCCGGCAGAGGGTCAGGGGCCTTCCTCTATTACAGCAGGATGTACTACTGGCGCTCCGACGGGAGCTGGGAGCCCACGGCCCTCGGGAACGTGTTCCTCTTCAGGGGCTACTCCCGCACATCCGGTTACGAAATCTTCCGGAGCGACGGAACCCCCGGCGGAACCAGGGTGCTCAAGGACATCTACCCGGGGACGGGATCCGGCAACTTCTTCCACGGGTGCAAGCTCGGCCGTTTCGTCTATTTCTTCGCCCGGGACAGGAGCGGCTACGGCCTCTGGCGAACCGACGGCACTCCCACGGGGACCGTCAAGGTGAAGGGGGGATTCTACTCCTACTGGTTCTTCCCCTTCCCCTACAAGAACAAGATCCTCTTCACGGGCTATAGATCCTCGTCGGGAAGGGAGCCCTGGGTGACCGACGGGACCGCGGCGGGAACCATGATGCTCAAAGACATCCGGCCCGGGAGAGGTTCGGGTTTCTTCTACGATCCGGTCATCATGGGCGGGAAGGTCTACTTCCGGGCCAGCAAGGCCACAGGACGGGGCTACGACCTCTGGGTGACCGACGGCACCCCGGCGGGAACCAAGCTGGCCGCCACCCTCAACGGCTACTCCGGCTACGACTTGACCGCCTTGGGCAACAAGCTTTTCTTCCGGGGCCACGGGCCCTCCACGGGCTACGAGATCTGGGTCTCCGACGGCACCCAGGCCGGCACGAAGATGTTCAAAGACATCTGGCCGGGCTCCTCTTCCGGGAATTTCTACAACCCCTGCGTCCAGGGGAATACCCTCTTCTTCCGGGCCAGCAACGGCACCAACGGTTACGAACTCTGGAAGACCGACGGCACCCCGGCGGGAACGGTCATGGTCAAGGACATCCGCCCCGGTCCGGGGTCGTCCACTCCCCTATACATTTCCCGCCTCGGCTCCCGCCTTGTGGTCTTCCAGGCCAATGACGGGGTTTCCGGAATCGAACCCTGGATCAGCGACGGGACTCCGGCGGGAACCAGGCGGGCGGGGGACATCTGCCCGGGCCGGGGGAATTCC
>JALUZX010000042.1 GCA_027011425.1 Planctomycetota bacterium | reverse complement strand
ATCCTACCCCCCTCCCGGCCTGCCAAGAAGCTTGAACCGCGTCCCGCCTTGGAGAGAATCCCCCAGGCCCCCTTCTACTTCAGCCCTGGGAGAAACCCCTTGACCGCGACGATCCTGGATGGAAAAGCCCTGGCCGCCAGGCTGGCGGGCAAACTCCTGGAATGGCGCAGGGCCCCCCTCCGGGAGGCCGGAATCCGCCTGGTCTCTCTCTCTCTCGGAGAGAGTCCGGCGACCCGTCTCTTTCTCCGCCACCAGGCCCGGGCGGCCGCCCGGGTGGAGATCGATTTCGAGAGCCGCCACCTGAGCGAGAAGACCTCCGAGGAAGACCTGGTGGAGACCATTCTCGCCCTCAACCGGGATCCCACGGTGACGGGCATCCTGGTCCAGCGCCCCCTTCCCCCCCACATCGACGGCAGGCGGATCCAGTCCAAGGTCCACCCGGACAAGGACGTGGAGGGCATGAACCCCGCCAACATCGGGACCATCCTCTACCGCCAGCCCATGCTCTGCCCCTGCACGGCCCTGGCCGCCTTCCGGATCCTCCTCTCCACGGGCCTGGATCCCAAGGGAGCCGAAGCCGTGGTAGTGGGCCATTCTGAGATCGTGGGAAAACCGGTGGCCATCCTGCTCATGAACCGCCTCGCCACCACCACGGTCTGCCACGTGGGGACCAGGGACCTGGCCCGGCACACCCGGGAGGCGGAAATCCTGGTCGTAGCCGTGGGCAAAGCCGGTCTCATCCGGGGGGACATGATCCGGCCCGGCGCCACGGTGATCGACATCGGAATCAACCGGATCCAGGGGGAGGATGGGACGTGGAAGACCGTGGGAGACGTGGACTTCCCCTCCGCCCTGGAAAGGGCCGGCGCCATCACACCCGTTCCCGGCGGGGTGGGTCCCGTCACGGTCATGAGCCTCATGGAGAACACCCTCCGCGCCGCCGCCCACGCCCGGGGCCTGACCCTCCCGGAGATAGAGCTTTGACAGGCCCCGGACGCCCCAAGGCGCCATGGTACCTGGAGGGAATCCGGTTCGAATGCCGCCGGTGCCACGCCTGTTGCAGGGCCAGGGGCGAATACGTCTTCGTCTACATCGAGGACGCTGAAGTGGCGCCCATCGCCAAGGCCTTAGGAATTTCCCCCCAAAGGTTCCTGGAAGAGTTCTGCACCACTCACGAAGGGGAGCGGGTTCTTCGCTTCGAGACCGAACTCTGCCCCCTCCACGACGGAGAGGGATGCCGGGCCCACCCCTTCAAACCTGTCCAATGCAGGACCTGGCCTTTCTGGCCCGAGAACCTGGAGAGCCGCCGGGCCTGGGAGGAAAAAGTCGCCTCCTTCTGTCCCGGCGCCGGCAAAGGCAGGCTCTGGAGCTTCGCCGAGATCGTCGCCCAGGCCCGGGAGATGGCAGAGTCTTCGGGAGAGACCTGGAATCCCTGATCAAGCCTCCCCGCGCTTCTCCAGGATGGACAGGACCCTCTGGTGGAAGGCCTTTTCCCTTTTCCTCGAATCGAATTCCCTCCGCACCCTGCCGGCGGCGGCCTTTCCCATGGCCTCCCGCTTTTGGGGATCGGAAAGGAGGGAGGCCACGGCTGCGGCCAAGGCGGCCGGATCCTTCTGGGGCACCAGGAGGCCTTCTCTGCCGTCCGCCACCGCTTCGGGGATGGAGCCCGCCGTGGTGGCCACCACGGGAAGCCCCGTGGACATGGCCTCCAGCAGGGCCGTGGGGATCCCGTCCTTGTCCCCCGCCGGGGTTTCGACGAAAGGGGCGGCGAAGAGGTGGGCCTGATGGAGGGAATGGAGCAGGCTTTCGTAGCCTTGCCGGCCTTCCAGGTGGAGGACCTTTTCCAGGCCCAGGGCCTCGATCCTTTCGATGAGTTCCTTTTTACAGGCCTGGTGTAGGGGGTTCCCTTCATCCGCATCCCCCAGGACCCTGCATTCCACCCGGATCCCCTGTTTCACCAGGAGGCCCAAGGCTTCGGCCAGGAAAACCAGGCCCTTCTTGGGATCGATCCGGGAGACGCAGACCAGCCGGAAGGGCTCTCCAGGCGCGGGATCTTTCCTGCTTTCGGCCGGGGGAAACCTGGAAACGTCCACTCCGTTGGGCTTGACCAGGATCTTTTCCGCCTCCGTTCCGGGGGCCAGTTCCAGAAGCTCCCTCTTGACCCTCTCGCTCGTGGCAACCACGACCCTGCAGGTCTCCAGGTGAAGAGGAACGAGCTTGAGGTCGTAGTCCTGGAGCATGTGGTCCGCGTAGCAGGTGATCCCCCTGGGGACGTCCAGAAGAAGCCCCGCCACAAGGGCGTAGAGGGATTGGATGTGGAAGAAGTAGGAGTGCAGGTAATGAGGTTTCCAGGCGGCGGCCATCCTGGCGAAGGAAAAGGCCTCCCGGAAGTCCCGCCGGGCCAGGAGTTCCTCCTCCGAAAGCCCCCCCGTCGAAGCCACCCTCCGGACCACATCTTCCACCCTGGCCGGCATCCTGGCCCGAAACCACGCCAAATCGGCCCCCTCGGGGACCCGGTGGAGCCGGAGCCTCCTCTTCGCCTCCCAGAGCTTTCGATACCTGGACTGGAGGGCCTCCCGGGACTCGAGTTTGGAGTAGACGAAACGAAGCTCGAAGCCCGCTTCCATGAGCCGGCAAAGTTCTTCATAGACGAAGGTGTGGGAGTAGATGGGGAAGTTCCAGCAGGCGACCGCCATGGCCCTCCAGGGAGGCGGGCACTCCCCAAGGTCCCTCCGCTCCCTCTCCAACCGCCTGAGCCCCAGGAAGTTGAGAAGCCTCACTCCCTGCCCCTGGATCCAGCCGAGGAGGGAATGAAGAGGAAAAGAATTAGGCAAGCCTTTCAAAAAGCAGGCCTCCCCCTAATCTTGCGGTAGACTTGATTCATCATCCCCCCCACGATCTCCCAAGAAAAGTTTTCCGCTTTCTCCCTGGCGGAGCGGCCCATCCTTTCCACCTTTTCCGGTTTGTCCGCCAGGGAGAGAAGCGCCCGCAATAGCCCCCCCACATCCCCCCGGTCCACGACAATGGCGCAATCCTCGTTCAAGTAGGTCTCCGAACACCCACCCATTGTGGACACCACCGGGGTTCCACAGGCCATAGACTCCAAGATGGCATTGTTCGCCGTCGAATCCAGGAGAGGAAGGAACAAGGCTGTGGCCCGCCGGTATTCCTCTCTCAAGTCCTCGTCCGAGATTCCACAAAGGAACTCCGTGGCGGGCAGTCTTTTGAACTCCTCTTCCCGTTCGCGGGGACCGACCACTCTGAAATGGATCCCAAGTTCCCTTTGGGCCGCATCCAAAACGACTTTACCCGCCGTCTCGAAATCCCTCATCCACTGTCCCACCATCAAGAAAGTCGATGGGGCTCTTTGACTGACCCCTGGACCCGGATTCCAGAACTTCGTGTCCACCCCATGGGGCACCAGGAAGACCCTGTTCTCCGGAAGAAATCGAGTCAAGTAGGGGATTTGCGAAGATGACAAGACCACGGCTCCATCCAGGCCGCGGATGCAGGATTTGTCCTGAAAATGCTGTTCCATGAAGTCAGGGGGTTGGTGAAAAGTAGCCACAATCTTGTTGTTGAACCTGACCGGCCACGTCGAGGAGAGACGGAGATCATTCTCCGGGTAGAGGAAGTGGTAGATGTCACCCCTGGGCGCCAGGATACGGAGGCAGATCTCGATCTCCCGTCTCAGAGCATCCTTGTTGTACCAATTCGTCCGAATGGCCGGGACCCTTTTGAGGAGCTTCCAGGGAAGTGCCCGGGCGAGGATCCTGGATCCACCCCCCGAGCGGTAAGGCTCCCCCTCGACATGGAACGCAAGTTGGTCGTAACCCGAATTCCGGGCGTGGTGGTCGATGTGGTTGCAGATCAACCAGGTTCTCATGGGGGTCATGGTAGGATCTTTGGAAATCCTCATCTACCTTCCTTCAAAAAGGCGGCACAAGGCCGGACCGTGTGGGTCCGGCTGGAAAGTGATCCTGGGGGCAGGCCTTTCCTCCCGCCTTCCAGGGACGAGGCGCCCGCCTACAGGATTGGGGTGGGGCCCCCTTCTTCATCTCCAGGGAATGGGGTATTTTTTTCACCCGACTTTGCAGGAGAATCTCAGATTGTCACAGGAACAGGAACCTATGAGCCCAGAGGCCAGGCCTTCAACCTTGCTCCTTTTCGACCCGGCACGACCCGCCAGGCCAGAGAAAGACCGCGCATTTTCCCTTCGCCTTGCCGAAGCCTTCTCCCAGGCAGGCTGGCGGGTGGAATGGCTCCTGGACCGGAACGACCCACTGGAGCCCCCTCCTTTCGCCCAGGTCCAAAAAATCCTGGAGCCCAGACCTTTTCGAAAAGGGATGGATGGAGGGGGGAAAGAAGCTGGTAGGGGGAAACCGAAGGGAGGGGACAGTTCCCAGGACAGTCCCATTCTCA
>JALUZX010000041.1 GCA_027011425.1 Planctomycetota bacterium | reverse complement strand
TTGCGGTGCAGGTGATCCACCAGCCCCTCCAGGGCGGCCAGGTAGGCCCGGGCCTTTTCCGGGTCCCGCTCCGCCAGGGCCTCCAGGTCGGTGAACCCTTCCATGGCGCGGGTAACGAGGGCGCTTCTTTTGGGCATGCCCCAGGGATAGCGCTCCAGGCCCCAGGCGGCGACCCGGGGGGTGGGAACGCCCATTCCCCTGAGCCGCAAGGCGTTCCGCGCCTCCCGGGCCAGGGGGGAGCCCTTGCCTAGATAGGAGGGCCATTTCCTCAAAGGGAGCCGGGAAGGACGGATCTCCTGGGTCTTCACGTAGTAGATCCTTCCCTCCAAGGGGACCCTCCGGCACACCCGGGTGGCGGCCCGGGAGACCACTTCCCCCCCCTGGAAGGAGCACAAGGAGTCCAACCCGTCCAATCCGGCCCGGCGAAAGACCTCGAGGTCCTCCTCGTCCAGCCAGATGAGCCCGCCTTCCTCTTTCAACTCCGCGCCTCCCTCCGAAAGAGAGCCAAGGTCTGCCCGGAAAACCAGGGGGAGAGAGCCCAATACCGGACCAGGGTAAACCCACCTACACGGGCGGCCTCTTCCAGGGCTCCCCTGGTCCAGGAAGGCCGCCGGAGAGGCCGGCCCAGGATCCGGGCCTTCCCCCGGTGCAAGCGCTGCTTGGGGGAGCGGCCGTCCAGGAAAGTCACCAGCAAGGCCCTTGCCGTGACCCGGCAGAGTTCCCCAAGGAGCGCCCCCTTCTCCTCCTCCTCCCTCACGTGGTGGAGGAGCCGGATGCAGGCCGTGAGATCCGCCCCCCGGTCGGGAAGGGGAAGGGCCCAGGCCGAAGCCTGGGCCGTCCTTCCGCCGAGCCCTTCCCTTTCGCGGCAAATGCGAAGCATGGGAAGGGAGAGGTCCAGGCCCAGGTAGGACCTTCCCACCCCTTTCAGAAGGCCCGCCCAGCGGCCGGCCCCGCAGGGGACGTCACAGACCAGGTCCATCTCTCCCAGGGCGGAGACCTCCTCCAGGGCGGCCCGGAGGTTGGCGGCTTCCTTCAAGTGGGTCCAGCGCCGGAAGAGCCCCTTCCGGAACTTTTCCCCATACCTCCCGGCCCGCCGGGGATCCTGGAAACTTCGGCTGTAGGATTGCATCGCTCTTCGTGCCTAAAGATTCCCCTCTTCTTCCCCCCTAGGAAAGTGGTAAGGATCGTCCTCCATGAAAGTTCTCTTCCCGGAAGGCCAGGAAGCCCGGAAACGCAGGGACAAGGTCCTCCTTGCCCTCCTGGTCCTGGTCCTTTTGGGACTGGTCCTTCGGGCCACGAGAAAGCCCCACGGCGTGCTGGAGCGGAACCAGCAGTTCGGGGCCCGCTTCCTGCGGGGACAGGACCCTTACTTCGACCCCGCCCGGGGGCACAGGATCCACGGGCCTTACCCCCCTTCCCTGGCCCTGGCGGCGGCGCCCCTCTCTCTCCTCCCCACGCCGGCGGCCCGGGTGGTCTGGGCCTCCCTCCAGGGGATCGCGATCCTGGGACTCTTCTTCATCCTCCGCGGATGGGCCCGCCGCTGGTGGCCCGCCCAGGCGCCCCACGCGGCGGTCTTCTACGCCGGAGCCCTCCTTCTAGCGAGCCGATTCCTCTTGAGGGACACCGCAGGCGGCGGGGGAAACCTGCTCTACGCCGTCCTGGCCGTCCTGGGCCTGGACCTGCATTTCCGGGGAAGGGAAAAAGCGGCCGGCATCCCCATCGGCCTGGGGCTGGCCCTCAAGCCCAACCTGGCGCCCTTGCTGCTCTTCTTCGCGGTCAAACGGAAGTTCAAGACCCCCCTTGCCGCCCTGGGGACCGCCCTGGTCCTGGCCGTCCTGCCCGGGCTTTTCTTCGGTATGGAATCGTACCTGCACCTCTGGAGCCGCTGGGGAAGGGATGTCTTCACCTACCTCTCGCTGAACGACCTCCACCACGCGGCCCTGGTCCCGGACGGAATGCCCCCGGCGAAATTCGCCATGAACCAGTGCCTCCGGGAGGCGGTCCACCGGCTCTTCCGGGCGCCGGGGGATTCGGGGGCCTTCGACGTCCATCTCCTCCTCCTCTCCCCGGCGGCGGCCTCCTGGGCGGCCCGCCTGCTCGGCCTGGCCCTCCTGGGGGCGACCCTTTTCACGGCCTCCCGCCAGGCAAAGGAGAGGGGGACCGTCCTCCAGGCCCTGGCCTTCCTCCCCCTCTCGCTCCTCCTCTCTCCCGTCACGTGGAAGGCCCACCACGCCGCCCTCCTTCCCCTTTTTTTCGTTCTCCTTCTGGAGACGGCCCGCCGCAAAGGAAGGCCTTTTCTCCTTCCCGCCGGCCTGGTCCTCTACTACCTGGCCTGCGACATGGCGAGCCAGGACATCCTGGGGAAGGCCGCCAAGAACTACCTCCAGGCCCTCTCCGTTGTGACCTGGTTCTGCCTGGCCCTGCTGTTGGGGACCCTCTATCTGTCCGCCGCGAAAGATTCACCCGCCCCGTAATCCAGGGAAGCCTTTTCCCGGGCCCGCCGTTCCCGGCGGGCACCCCCCGGTCCTTCCCTCATTTCCGGGGGCGGATGAAGACGGCGATCCCCCGCCGGCGGGCGGCCCTTTCCACTTCCGGGGGCAACGGCGCGGGCTTCCACGGTTTGGGCGGTCCGAACTCCCGGAAAAGTCTCCTCCGGGCCCCGAGCACGAGAAAACGCACGCCCGCCCTTGCGCACCACCGCGCCACATCCTCCGGCGCGGGCACCCTCGGCGGGGGAGGCCTGAGTCCGGCGTAGTAGGCCACCCGTGGCATGTCGGTGACGATTCCCTCCCCCGGGCCGAGACGCGCCCCGATCCAGCGGGCCACCAGGACCTCCCCGGTCTTGTCGTATTTGCGGGGCGGATAGAGGCGGACCAGGCTCCACCCCAGGGAAAGGGCCAGGAGAACCGGGAGGAGAAACCGGACCTTCCCCGAAAGGGCGTCCCAGGCCAGGGCCCCGAAAGCGAGAAGAAGGGGGGACCAGTCCAGGAGGAACCTTCTTTTCACCTGGAAGGCCGCCATACCCAGGAAGGCCAAGAGAAGGGCGGCCGCCAAGCCCTTCCCCCCCTGGCCTCTCCTTCCTTTCCGGCCGAAAAGAAACAGGAGGATCCCCGCCGCCGAAAGGAGCCAGCCCAAGGGGCCCAGGGATTCGAACCCCAGAAGCAGGGCCTTGCCCAGGTTCTCCAGGTAGAGGGCCAGGCCTTCCAGGACCCCCGTAGCTCCCAGGGGCCCCATGGGCAACATGAACCCCAGCTTGGGCGTGGGAGCCAAGGATCCCAAGAGAACCCACCGGGCCCCCAGGTAGGCCCCGGCCGGAAGGACGGCCCCCAGGGCGAGAAAAACTCTCCCCGGGCCGGCCAGGAGGAAGGCCGCGCCCAGGGCGGCCCCCTCCGGGCGGGTCGTGAAGGCCAGCCCAGCCAGGAAGCCGGCAAAAAAGGCGGTAAGGTCTCTTCTCTCCCCTTCAGGCCGGGCCTGGCGGAGGAAGAGCCAGGAAGCAAGGGCGGCCAGAAAGAGAAAAAGGGGCTCGCTGTATGCGTCCCCCGCGTAGCGGGAGGACCAGACCGAGGCGGCGGCCAGGGAAGCCAGGGCCGCCGAGGCCCCCCGCGAGGCGCCCAGTTCCCGTGCCAGGGGAAGGACCAGGGCCGCCCCGGCGGCGCCGAAGACCGAGAGGAGGACCCGTGCGGCCGTAAATGGTGTGACGCCGAGGGCGATGAGGGGGGCCGCCAGGAGGGGGTAGAAAGGATGAAAGACCCGCACCAAGGCAGGAGCCCAATGCCCCGCCGCCATATCCTTGGCCATGGAAAGGAAGATCACCCCGTCCACCGAGGGAAGGGCCGTCCGGAAGGAAACGAAGAGCCGGACCGCAAGGGCGGCGCAGAAGACCAGGCCGGCCAGAGCCGCGGTCCTCCCCGGCTTTCCCACGGCCTACCCCTTCTCCCAGGCCAGGTCGCCCGCCGGGAAGACCGGGCCCGCCTTGCAGGCCAGGACCTTTTCCGCCCCCCCGTAACCCTCGGCTCCGGGCCGGAGATCCACGGCGCAGCCCGCGCAGATCCCGAGCCCGCACCCCATGCGCGTCTCCAGGGAGACCAGGCAGGGCAGCCCCGCTCTATCGGCCAGGGCGGCCACGGCCGCCATCATTGGCTCGGGGCCGCAGACCTGGAGGTGCGAATTCCTGGGCATCCGCCCCTCCTCCACCAATTTTTCCAGGAGATCCCCCACCGTTCCGTGGAAACCGGCGCTACCGTCGTCCGTGGCGAGTTCCAGGGGGGTCCCCCGGGGCAGAAGGGCCGCGGGGGCGACCCTCTCTCTGGTCCTTCCCCCGAAAAGAACCAGGGCCGGGCCGGGCCCGCCCCTCTCCAGGGAAAGCAGGAAGGGGGCCAGGCCCACGCCCCCCGCCACCAGGACCGCCCCCTGGACAGGGGGAAA
>JALUZX010000040.1 GCA_027011425.1 Planctomycetota bacterium | reverse complement strand
GGTCTGACCCTGGGCCGAGAAAGAGAGGGCGGCGATGGGCCGGTTGGTTCCCGGGACGCAGTAGTTCTTTAGGACCGACAGCCAGGAAGACTTGCAGGTGTAGTAGCGGAAGGGCATGAAGCCGTGGGCCCCGCCGGCCAGGGCCCCGGAAGCGGAGGCGTCCACGGACCCGTTGTCGGCGCTCCCGTAGGTCTTGATGGCGACGATCACCTTGGTGGAGGGGGAGCCGCCGATGGTCATGGCTCTCCGCACGTAGCTCGCCACGGTCCGGACGTAGCCTTTCATGTAGGTTTTGTTGGAGCCGTAGACCCCGCCGTTGGAGATATACGCCATGGGGAGGATCACGTCCAGGCGGCTCGCCATCTGCTCGTAGTTCTGGCCGAAGTTGTCGGAGATCATCTTGATGACCCCCGAGTAGGACCGGAAGGAGTTGGTATAGACGGGACCGTCGTAGGAGTAGGCGTTGGCGATCACGTAGGCGTGGAGGGGAAGCCAGGGGAAGCGGGCCTTGATCCGGTCCAGGAAGTCGTTGACCGCGCCGGCCGGGCGGTGGTGGCCCGACCCGAACCGGACGTAGTCCAGGCACATCCCGTCCAGATCGTACCAGGGGGTTCCGTCGGGGCGGAAGTGGTCGAAGAAGTAGCCGATCACGTTGTTGACCAGGTAGTTCTTGTGGGCCGTATCGGTGGGGTCGACTTTTCCGGGGACGAAACAGCTCATGACCCCGACTACCTGGAGACCCGCCGCGTGGGCCTTGGAGATCAGGGCGGAGAGCTTCACGTAGGGGGATACCGTTCCCCAGGACTTGTTCCATCGGCCCGATTCGTCCTCGATGGGCAGGTTGCCCCAGAGCCTTCCCTTCACCCTGAAGACGCTCACGTAGATGGTGTCCATCCCGGCCCACTTGGTGTGGGCCACGATTTTGGGGATGTCGTTGTTGATGTTTTTGACGAGCCAGGGCCAGACGCCCATGGCGGAGTCGTTGGACTTCTGGGCCCCCGCGAGGGAGAGGGGGAGGAAGAGGGCCAAGAACACAGGCAGGATCGGGCGCATGGATGAAGTCCTCGGTTTATCGGGGAGGTTTCTTGCTTGCTTGGGCCTCCTATTTTGGGGGCTTGGGGCGGTTCCGACACCCCCCTCTTCTCATTGAGGGGGAGGAGCGCCTCTCTTTGAGATAGGGTGGCCCGTTGCTTGGGGGGAGCCTGCATCATGTGCCATGAAATCATGGTTTTGCTTTCTTCGGCCTTTCTGGTCCGGGCCATTCCCTGCAAAAAAAGGCTCTTTGGCCTCCGGCCCCGCACAGGGTCGGAAATATTTTGATGAAGCTTTCCTTTTCTTGTTGCCGATGTTTCTTCTTTGGATAATTTCGTATGGTCTCCTGGGAGTAGCCGACGGACCAGGATCGGGAACCTCATTCCGTGGGAAGAGGGTAGGGCTGTGACCAAGGATCAAAAAATCTGTTCCCGGTGCGTTCTTCCCGGGTCCTTCCCGGGAATCACTTTCGACGACGAAGGGGTCTGTTCGGCCTGCCGGGACTACGAGGAACGCTGGCGGGGATGGGAGGAAGGCCTTCCCGAGAGAAGGAAGGCCTTGGACCGCCTCGTGGCGGACGCCAAGGCCAAGAAGAGGGCCTTCGACGCCCTGGTTCCCTTGTCGGGGGGAAAGGACAGCATCTACGTCCTCTACCTGGCGGTCAAAGAACTGGGGCTCAAGTGCCTGGCCTTCACCATGGACAACGGTTACCTCTCCGATCTCGCCAAGGAGAACATCCGCCGCGCCTGCCGCACCCTCGGGGTTGAGCATGTGACCTACTCCTGGGATCCGGAACTCATGAACCGTCTCTTCGCTCTTTTCATGCGGAAGACCGGGTATTTCTGCTCGATCTGCATGAGGGGGATCTCGGCGGCGACCGAGAGGGTGGCCCGGATGTACAATGTTCCCCTGGTCCTCGGGGGGTCCTCGGCGCGCACCGAGGTGGTTCTCTCCAGGGAGATGTTTCAGTCCGGTCCCGTGCCCTACGTCAAAAAGGTCCTGGCGGGGGAACCCCTGGAGAAAGAGGCCCGGCGCCTCCTCTACCAGGGCGGGCCGAGCCGCCAGGTGGGATACAGGCTTTTCTGGTGGAGCGGGCGGAAGCGCATCTGGACCTGCGCCTGGCTGGACCTCCCGGATTACATGGAATGGAACTATGATACCCTCTACAAGGTCATCAAGGACGAGCTTGGCTGGGAGGCGCCGCCGGACAGCCAGGAACACACGGATTGTGGAATTCATCCGGTTTCCGTCTACCTCCACAACAGGAGATTTTCCGGTCTCGAGATCAAGCGCCTCACCTACGCCCGGTTGATCATGGCGGGCCAGATGAGCCGCGAAGAGGCCCTGGAGAGGCTGGAAAAAGAGCCCCCCGAGGAGTGCCCCGAGAGCGTGATGAACATGTTTCTCGAAAACATGGGGATGGACAGGGCCGAATTCGACCGCTACGTGGACATGGGGCCCAGGTTCCTGGAGTATCAGCCCAGGCCCAACCCCCTCTTCCTGGCGGCCCGGGGGGTCAAGCGGGGGCTAAAAAAGGTCCTGGGAAAGAAATGACCGCACCGGACCGGCTTTCCTAGACCTCCGAATTGCCTGCGTGCTTCGACGGGATGGATCCTCCCTCTCCGGGTGAGGAGCCCCGTTTTTGCCTCAGGGGGGTTGCTGGGCCCCTGGAATGGGTTAACCTGGATTCCGGACGGCCCGCGGGCGGCCGCGGGTTTTTTCAGCCTTCCAGGGAAAGAAAGGAGTCCGCCGTGAAGTCTTCCGCCTTCTTCCTCTTGGGGATGCTCTGCGCTTTTTCCTCCCCCAAGGCCCAATCCCCCTTCCTTTTGAAGGACATCAACCGGAATCTGGTCCCCAACGGTTCCTCCCGGCCCGAAGATGTCACGGTCCTGGGAGGGCTGGTCTTCTTCACCGCCGACGACGGGATGCACGGCCGGGAACTCTTCGTGGCGACTTCGGCCCCCGGTTCGGCCCGGCTCGTCAAGGACATCCGGCCCGGTTACAAGGGGAGCAACCCCATGGACCTCACGCCGGCGGGGAACAGGCTCTTTTTCTCCGCCGAGGACGGGCTCCACGGGAGGGAACTCTGGGTCACCGACGGCTCCGCCGCCGGCACCAGGCTTGTCAAGGACATCCGGCCCGGGCCCGCCAAGAGCACGCCCTTGGGTTTAGGGGCCTTGGGCAACCGAGTGTTCTTTCGGGCGGAGGACTTTTATCACGGCGTGGAGCTCTGGGTGAGCGACGGGACTTCCGCCGGGACCCGCCTGGTGAAGGATATTTTCCCGGGTACGAAATCCTCCCTTCCCCACGGTTTCACCGCTTTCGGGGCTTACGTCTATTTCATGGCCGCCGACGGAGTCCATGGAAACGAGCTTTGGAGGAGCGACGGAACCACAGCGGGCACCAAGCTGGTCAAGGACATCTTCCCGGGCGGGACGGGTTCGGAGCCCATCTACCTTACGCCTGGTAAGAAATACCTGTTCTTCTCCGCCTCGGACGCTCCCCACGGCCGGGAACTCTGGCGGACCGACGGCACGGCGGGAGGGACGATTCTTCTCAGGGATATTTCCCCCGGCGGCAAGCCCTCGGACCCGGCCGGTCTTCTCTTTTCGGGGGGGCGGCTCTTTTTCGCCGCCGGGGAAGCCCTTCACGGGAGGGAACTCTGGATGAGCGACGGAACTCCCGCGGGGACGGTTCTCGTGAAGGACATCTTCCCCGGATACATTGGATCCTCTCCCGCGGGTTTCGTCTCTCTTGGAGGAGGGAAAATTCTCTTCTCCGCTTCCGACCCGGTCCATGGATGCGAACCCTGGGTTTCCGACGGCACGCCCGGGGGGACCAGGCTGGTCAAGGACATCAAGCCCGGGAAAGGCTCTTCCCAGGGGTGCTTCTCCACGATGGTCCTGCAAGGATGCTCCCTGGGAGCGGGAAAAGCCCTGTTCGGGGCGGACGACGGGATCCACGGAATCGAGCCCTGGGTGACCGACGGAAGGCAGGCTGGGACCCTCCTCGTCAAGGACGTCTATCCCGGATCCAGGGGCTCGATGGGTGGCAATGAGGTTTTCCTCGACCTTGCCGGAAAATTCGGCCTCTTTCCCGCCGCCGACGGCGTCCACGGCTTTGAACTCTGGATCACCGACGGCACGCCCAAGGGCACTCGGCTCCTGGCGGACCCGGACTACATCCAGGGCCGGACCTACTCCTCCCGGGGATTCTGGTATTTCAGTGCTCCAGGCCGCCTGGGAGACTCCCTTCTCTTCGCGGCGAGCGACGGGGTTCACGGTATGGAGCCCTGGATCAGCGACGGGACCCCCGGAGGCACCCGCATGGTGGCGGACCTGGACCCCAGGAAGGGATATTCTTCCTCCCCCATTTTCTGGGGGGAGCAAGCCTTCTTCCTGGGGGGAAAAGAACTCTACTTCTTCATCGCCCGGGATCCCAAGTATGGGTTTCAGGCCTGGGCGACCGACGGGACCGCGGCGGGAACGAGGCGCCTCACGGGCAGGTATGGGTTCCACTACCTTGACTACGAACCGGTTTCCTTCTTCCCCGCCCTGGGCAAGGTCTTTTTCTGCGGGGATTGGGGAATCTGGGCGACCGACGGGACCCCGGCGGGCACGATCCTCCTCAAGGATTTCAAGACGAGCCCCGGCTCCCGCAAACCAGAGCTGAAGATCCTGGGATCCGCCGGGGGCAAGGTGGTCTTCGCGGCCCGGACGTCCTTGGGCAAAGAGCCCTGGGTGACGGACGGGACCAGGGCGGGAACGATCCTCTTGAAGGACATCAACCCCGGCAGCAAAGGATCCTATCCCTTCGGCGGATTCAACGGGGAGGTAAAACTGGGAGACCGGCTTTTCTTCATCGCCGACGACGGAAAGCACGGCGGGGAACTCTGGGTCACCGACGGCACGGCGGCGGGCACGAAAATGGTGAAGGAGATCTTTCCCGGTCCCACTGGTCCTTCCCCCCGCTGTCCCATCGCCTGGAAGGGTGCGGTCTACTTCTTTGCCTGGAATGGAAAGAGCTGGGGGCTCTGGAAGAGCGACGGCACGGCCTCGGGAACGAGGAGGCTCAACAACTCTCTCGCCGTGGCCTGGCACCCGCCTTATTTCTCGAGTGTTCTGACACCTTCCCGGAATTACCTGTTCTTCGCGGGAGAGACGGCGGTCTCCGGCCCGGAGCCGGCCCGGACCGACGGCACGGCGGCGGGAACGATTCTTCTGGGCGACCTCTGGCCCGGAAGCGAAGGCTCCCTGCCTTACTTCGTGGCCCCCCTGGGCGAGGGTTGTCTTTTCAAAGCCAGGACGCCCAGCCACGGCTGGGAAGCCTGGTTCACCGACGGGACTTCCAAGGGAACCATCCTTCTTAAGGACATCGACCCCGATCCCCATTCCCCGGGCCCGTGCCGTTTCTTCTCCATTGGAAGCCGGAGGGCGGTCTTTTCGGCCGACGACGGAATCCATGGCTGGGAATTGTGGGTCACCGACGGGACCCCCCGGGGCACCCGCATGGAAGCGGACCTCCGGCCGGGAAGCCTTTCCTCCTACCCTGTGACGGCGGGACTCGTGGGAGACAAGCTCATCTTCTTTGCCGAGGACACCCTGCATGGGCGGGAGGTTTGGGCGTGGAGGCCCGGGGCGATGAGCTGGAGGGTGGCCTCCGGCCTGGCTCGGAGTGCGGTCCGGCCGGAACTCGACGCCACGGACCCGGTGCTCGGGGGGAGGATGAGGGTTTACCTGGAGGGGATTCCTTCCCCAGGGGGAGCCATGCTCGTCCTGGGCCTCAGGGGGGTGTTGAACCTGGGACCCCTGGTATTGCGGGTGAACCCGGTCTTCCCCCCGGCGGTCCTTCCCTGGCGCAAGGGGCTCTCCCTCCCGGTCCCTTCCGATTCTTCCCTGGCGGGTCTTCCTTTTTCCCTCCAGGCTCTGGTCTACCCGGGTGGCCCCGCGCCCTGGGGTCTGGCCGCGGGGAATGCCGTGTATTTGACCCCAGGCAGGTAGGTCCCGGGCATTCACGTGTAGGGGCCGCCGGAGCCTGCGTCGCCCGAGGCGACGCAGGCGAACGTCGGCCCGGGGTGGTTCCGGGGGTTTGGAATCATCCCGTCGTTTGGGGAATCGCGGGACGACCGTCGGGACGGCCTGCGGTCGTCCCTCGGGCGCCCCCTACGGCGTCCTCTACAGGGAAAGGACGGCTTCTTCGGGGGCGGGTCCGGGGGGGAAGGTGGTTTCCCCAAGGGCGGTTTCGATTTTTTCGGAGGTCATGGCCTGGAAGGATGCCTCGTCCTCGAAGAGGAAGATCCCGGAAAGTTCCAGGGCGCCCACGGGGAGGGGATAGGCCCGGCGGGCGGTTTCTTTCCGGCGGAAGAAGAACCAGGCCGAATCTCCATGGACGGATATGTTGAACGCGGGGCAGAGCCGGAGGCGGACCAGGCGGGCCAGGGCCCGGGCGACCGCGGCGGGTTCCCCCCGCAACCTTGCGAAAAACCCCGGCCAGGGCCCTCCTTGTGGGGGAAAGGCCCACTCCAGGCCGTCCTGTTCCACGGCGTGGACCCGGACCCTTGAGACGGGAGGAGGCTCCCCCGTTCGGGCGAGCTGGGCGTGGGCCCGGCTCACTGTGGCCGCGGCGCCGATGCTATTGACGAAGGCCAGGATGTCCTTCCTCTCCCGGCAAAGCCCCAGGAGAAGCTCCAGGAACTCCGGGCCCGGCTCGCGGACGTGGCCCTTCTCCCAGAGGAGAAGGTGGTCCTCCGTGAAGGGATAGCGGTTGGGCGTAAGCACGGCGCCCTCCCCTTCCCAGAGGGCCTCGTTCTCGATCACCCGGGCCCCTACGTCCGGGCCCGCCGGGGGCGGCGTGCCGCCTCCCGGCCGGCGGGCGGCCCGCCAGGGCGTGAGGAGGAGGGAGATCTCCGTCCCGCAGGCCGGGAGGCGCCTGCGCCGGGCTTCCCACTCCGGGGACCACCAGAGTTTTCTCCCTTCCCGGAAGAACCGGTCGATCCCCCGGGCCAGCTCCCGCGGCGGGGGGCTCACCATTGCTGGATCAGCATGGGGCCGGCCACCTTTTCGGCCGCCTCCCGGCCGAGCAGGACTTCCACAAGGGTCAAGGCCCAGGTGAAGGCCGTCCCCGGCCCCTGGGAGGTGACCAGGTTTCCGTCCCGCACCACGGGACGGGCCGTCCACCCGCCGGCGCCCTGGAGATCCTCTCTCGCCGCGGGATGGCAGGTGAAGGCCCTCCCCCGGATCACGCCGGCCGCCTCCAGGGCCAGGGGCCCGGCGCAGATGGCCGCCACGATTCTTCCTTCCTTGTCCTGTTGGGCCAGGATCTCCCGGACCGCCGGCGAGGCGGCCAGGGCCTTGGCCCCGCCGGAGCCGCCTGGGCAGGCCACCAGGTCGTAGGGGCCTTCCCCCTTGGCCTCCTCCAGGCCCTTGTCGGGAACCAGGACCACCCCGCGGGAGCACGTCACCGGGTCCGGCCCCTCCAGGCCGGCCAGGGTGACCCTGATTCCGGCCCGGCGCATGACATCCACGGGGATGACCGTCTCCATCTCCTCGGCCCCCGGCGCGAGGATGACCAGGGCTTTCTTGGCGTTCGTCGCGGGCATGGCGTCTTCCTCTCCCATGGAAGTTTCAAAAATGCTCCAGAAGAATCTCCTCGAGCCTGCCCCTGTGGGAGGCGGGCTCCTCGTGGCACGCGAGGATCTCCTCGTGGGGCATGGCGGCGACCCTTTCCTTCAATCTTTCCAAGAAGCGGCAATTGATCCCGGCCGCCTTCTCGATAGGCATGTTTTCGGGGTTGATGTCGATCCCGAACCAGCCCTTGTATCCGCCGGCCCAGAGCGTCCAGAGCAGGGCCTCCGCCGAGGCGGGGTCCACGACGCCGATGTTGTTGTCCTGGTCGAAGTTGCCTTCGGGCTGGCTGTTCCAGTGGGTGTGGCCGAGCCGCCCCTCGTAGAGGCACAGCGCGTAGGCCTGGGCCGGGACTTCGAAGGACATGCGGGTGTGGCCGATCTCTGGGTTCAACGTGACCAGGGCGCGGCCTTCTTCCAGAAGTTTGCGGTTTTCCGTGTTCTTGAGGCGGGCCTCGATGCGGGCGGCGGCGAGAAGGCCCTCGGCGGTGTTCCTGTAGATGTTGTTGGCCACGGGCTCGTAGCCCTTGGGCTCGATGGCCACCCGAACGCCCGGCACGGCGTCCATGGCCTCCGCCAGGGCCCCTTCGAAGCGGTCCCACATGGCGGCGAAGGGCTTGCCGTAGGGGTAGCGGTAACCGTCGTTTCCCGGCCAGGAGATGGCCAGGGAGGCGCCGGCCTTCTTCACCATCTCCAGGCCTTTCACGGCGATCCCGATGGCTTTCTCCCTCACCCGGGGATCCGGGTTGGAGAGGGAGCCGAACTCGAAATCCTTCTCGTAGAAATGCGAGAAGGGAACGGCCGCCACCTTCACGCCCGCTTCCTTCTCGAGTCTTTGGAAGAGCGGCAGGGTCTCCTCGTTGAGTTCCGCCGGGTAGTGGGCCTCGATCCCGGTGATCCCGAACTTCGCCAGCTCGGCGGCCTTCTCGATCCGCTCGGGGATGGACATCTCCGGGTGATACCTCTCGTGGAAACGCCCGCCCCCGGGAGAGAAACACCAGATTCCGATGGACTTGCGGATCTCCAGGTCCCTGGAGAGGTTCTCCAGGAGGGCCTCGGGGGAGACGGCCTTCTTCTGGTTCCTCAGGTCTTCCAATCGATAGACGCTCATGGTTCAGCCTTTCTCGAGGATCGTCATTGGTGAATGTCCAGGAGCCGGTCCGCGGCGACGTCCTTCAGGACCGTCCGCGACCCGGCTTTGTCGGGCCAGAGGATCTCCACCGAGTCCAGGCGCTTCACCTTTCCCAGGCCGAAGTGGACCAGGAAGTCGTTGTCGTGGCCCGCGTGGCCGGCTCCGCCCTGGATCTCCCGGATCCAGCGATGCTTTCCCGCCCGGGCGATCACCCGGGCGCCGATGGCGCAGGTGTTGGCCCCGCCCTTGCCCGCGCCCCGCAGGCGAAGCTCGAGCCAATGGTTGCCCTTGCCGCAACGGTTCCACCAGAGCCCCGTGGCGAGAGGGGATTCCTTCTTCTGTTCCTTCGTGAGCCTCATGTGGGAGCGCCCGCACAGCAGGTCCAGCCTTCCGTCCCCGTCGAAGTCGGAGAGGCTGATCCCGGCGGGGCTCCTCCAGTGGAACCCCGCCTTGGAGGTCACTTCCTCGAAGGCCTTTCCGCCTAGGTTCCGGTAGAGCCTCAGGAACTGGCCGTCCGGGTAGTCGCTGGAAGCGATCACCAGGTCCAGCCACCCGTCGTTGTCGTAGTCGAAAAGGGCGGTGTGGATGTCTCCCTGGTTCCAGGTCCGCCCGCGCCTGCGCCGGGGGACCAGGTCTGGCCGCCTCTGGAACTTCCATCCCCCGGCCTTGCCCAGGTTGATGAGAAACATGGAGAGATCCGACGAGGGCCCGGCCCACCAGTGGGTGATCTCCCCGCTGAAGAGGTCCATGTCGCCGTCGTTGTCGATGTCGCCGGCGGAGACGTCGAAGGTGTTTCCGTTGGAGCGGAAGGGTTTCTCGTCGGCCCTGTGATACCTCACTCGGACGATCTCCGGGTATCTTCCGTCCCGGATGGCGTCCCCGTCCCAGCCGGTCCGGGCTCCCACCTCGGTGAAGGTGCCGTCTCCGTTGTTCTTCCAGAGCATGTTCCACTGGCGGCCGTAGACGCACACCAGGATGTCCGTCCAGCCGTCGTTGTTCCAGTCGATCGTGGCCGCCCCGTAGGTGGGCTTGCTGGAGCGGTGCGAGCCGGGCTTGGAGTCGGTCATCATCCCGGCTTCCTTTGTGACGTCCTTGAACTTCCCCCCGCCGAGCCCCTTGTAGAGGCGGTCCGGGTAGCACTCCAGGCTCACTCCGTAGGCCTTGTACCAACTGCCCGTAAAGAGATCCAGGATCCCGTCCTTGTCGTAGTCCAGAAAGGCTGCCGCGCAGACCGTGGAGGGCGGGTCTTCCACCCCGCTCTTTTCCAGGATGTGGAAACGGCCTTTGCCGTCGCCCAGCAGGATGCAGGACCGGCGCCCGTCGTCCTTCACGGCCGGCACGGGCCTTCCCCGGGCGTCCAGGACGACCCGGCCCTTTTCCACCTTGGGCTTCTGGAAGTCGCAGTAGACTCCCCAGTAGAGGTCCAGCTTGCCGTCGCCGTTCACGTCGCCCGGGAGGACGATGCCCCTCCAGGCCTCGATCTTTTCCGGGATCGCCCCGGGAACTTCCTTGAAGACCCTTTCTCCTTTCTTCTTTCCCGGCCGGTTGAGAAAGACCTGTTTGCGGTCGAGGAGCACGTCGGGCCGGCCGTCGCCGTCGAAATCGGCCCAGACCACCCGCTTGGAGGGCACCCGGGCGATTCCGGCACGGGCGGCGATTTCCCGGAAACAGGTTCCCTTCGCCTCGGCCTGGGAAGGAAGGGCCGGCGCGGCGGCGAGAAGAAGGCCGGCGAAAAAGAGGGCGGACTTCATCACGGACCTTTCCTGTCAGGGCCAGAGCCTGGCCGGGTAGACGCCGACGGCGATCTTGTCCAGGATTCCGCGCCTGGCCGTTTCCTTGTCTTCCGGGTAGGTCACGCCGAACCAGGTCTCCTCGGTGGGAAGGATGCGCACCCGGGCGGCCCCCTCCCGGATCATCCAGTCGATGGCGAGAGGAATGAAGAACTCCGCCTTGGGGTCCTCCCCCTTTTCGGCGAGGAAGCGCCGGAAGAGCCTCTCGGTCTTTTCGAATACGTCGGGCTGGAATCCCCAGAAATTCATGGAGACCACCTCGGTTCCCTTGAACTCCCGGGTCGTCCCGCCGGGGAGGATGCTCCGGGCGCCGCCGGGGACCTTCTCGATGGCCGTGTGTTCCTCGATGTGGGTGAGAAACATCTCCTCGTCGTGCTCGCAGATCCCGCGGGAGACGGTTCCGTTTTCGGAGAGAGTGTTTTCCAGCCGGAAACCGATCATTGCGTATTCGCCTTCTCCGGGATGCTCCAGGAGGTAGCGCTCCATGATCTCGAAGGAGGATGGCCCGTAGTAGTCGTCGGCGTTGATCACGGCGAAAGGCTCCTTGATCGCCTTCCTGGCGGCCAGGACGGCGTGGGCCGTGCCCCAGGGCTTCTTTCTCTCCGGGGGAGGCTGGAACCCTCCCGTTGCGTCCTCCATCTCCTGGAAGACGTAGTCCGTCTCGATCACTCTCGATACCTTGTCGCCCACCTTTTCCTTGAAGACGCCGGCGAAGTCGCGGCGGATCACGAAGACCACCTTGCCGTAACCCGCCCGGACGGCGTCGTAGATGGAGTAATCCAGGAGGGTCTCCCCCCCCGGACCCACGGGATCGACCTGCTTCAATCCGCCGTAACGGCTTCCCATTCCGGCTGCCAGCACGAGGAGGGTGGGTTTCATGGGTCGGTTCTGCTCCTTTCGGGAGGTTGGTTTTCCGTTTCACTCGAGGCCCGGAAGGCCTCCTCCAGTTTTCCCGCCACCCCCGTGGGGATGGTGAGAGAGCGGACGAAAGTCCGCCCGCCCAGGGCCAGGAAGACCAGGGCGATGAAGGCGGGGGTGAAGACCGTCCATCCCGAGGATCCCTCGTCCGCCAGGACGAAGACCTTGGGATCGGCGGGATGGACCTTGACGGCGATCACGTCCCCCGTCTTGCGCCCCCGCGCCCAGGCTTCCTGGACGGGGATCTCGCGTTTTTCTCCGCCGGGGATTCTTTCCAGGAGAACGTCCCAGTAGGGCCCCTCTCTTTCGGGGGCCAGGGAGAGGATCCTGGCCTTTCCGGGGACCCCGAAGGCCCGGGCCTCTCCCACGGGGAGGCCGCTGCGGACCGTGGAGAACAGGACTACCAGCCCGGCCGCGGCCAGGGCCCCCCCGAGGAGGACCAGGATCGGGGAGCGTTTCATGGGGGGCGGGTCGCTCGGAGGAAGGACCAGTTCCGGGTCTGACCCCCGGGCTGCCCGGATTCTCCGGCCCAGCTCGACCAGGCAACGGCGGGAAAAGACGAAGTTCCAGGAGGCGATCCAGGTGCGCCGGCCGTCGGCGTTTCTGAGGGCTGTGTAGTGGACCACGGACCTGGTGAGCAGGCTGATCCTCTTGGGGACGACCTCCACCCTTTCCACCTCCGGGTATTCCATCCGGACCCGGACCCTCCAGTTCCGGACGGTGAAACCCTCCTCATCCATGACCATCCACCGGAAACTCGATGGGATCATGGCCAGGAAGATGAAGCCCATGGCGATGAAGGCCCAGCCGGGAAAACCGGGAACGGCGCCGTTCCAGGTCCACCCGGCCCCCACGAGAACCACTCCGAAGGCCAGGTTGAGGAGGGGGCCCAGGGGGGAAGTGAAGCAGATCCTCTTCTTCATTTCCGCGCCTTCCTCGCGGCGGCCTCCTTCTTTTCCGCCCTTTCGATGGCCTTCTTCAGGCGCCGGGCCTCGCCCCGGGCCCAGGGCCCGAAGCCTCCGGACTTGGGGTCCTTGAAGGCCTTCCAGAGGACGGTTCGGACGTAGTCGATGAACTGGGAGGTGATCTTCAGCCAGCCCGCCTTTCCGTGGACGCCCAGGCCGCGCTCGAGGGCGTGCCACTTGTAGTCCACGGCGAGCTCGGTCTCCATGTAACGTAGGAGGGCCTTTCTGTATTTGCCGTTCTTGTAATGGAAGAGAAAGTGGACGAAGGCCCACCCCTCGGCGTAGACCACCGAAACCATCTCCCGGGCCGTCGGGTCGCCCCCGGCTGCGGGCACGTTGTAGGTTTCGTTGTAGTCCATGTAGCTCATGCGGATGAGCCGGCGCAGGGGAAGAAAACGCGGGTCCTCGTCGGGAATGGCGTCGGGGAGGGTGGGGAGGTGGCGCCAGAGGGCCTGGAGGCGCCCGGATTGAATCCGGCCGGGAAGAAAGATCTTCATACCATCTACCGTTACCATCTTGTGGCCTCCCCAGTATTCGGCCAGACCCTCCTGGAACCAGGTGGTGGTGCCGTCGGAGCGGTCGAAGGCGGATGTTCGTTTGCCGTATTGATACTGGAGGAGATGGGTCCCCTCGTGGGAGATCACGTCCCGGAAGAAGGAGGATTCCGGGTTTTCGGACCAGACGAAGAGCCAGCCCACGGGCTTCAGGGTGGGATCGAAGCTGAAGAAGCCCGCCGCCATGGCGGGATCGGGCAACCCCTTGATAGTGCTCCGCTTGCGGAACTCGTTGTAGACCTTCTCTCCGCCGAATACGTAGATGGGGATCAGGAATTCCTTGGAGCCGTGGACCTTGTGCATGGGCTCGTAGTAGTCGGCCAGCATGGACCGCCTGAGGGCGGCCAGGACGCGGACCACCGCCTTGGCCCGGTCTTTCGCGAAGGCGGGGGTCTTGCTCTGGGAGAATACGATGAAGGGGCGGGGCGCCACGTCGTCGTCGAAGAAACACCAGGTCCAGTATTTCTTGTGTCCCCCCTGGGCGCCGTCGATCTGCCGGGCCGTTTGGACGGCGAGAAGAGCGTTTTTGTAGAGCGGGTCCTCCTCCTGGGCCCGGGCCTCTTCCTTGGTGATCCAGATCTTCTCCTTCCGGCCGGTCTTGGCGTCATAGGGCCAGGCCCAGGTTCCGCCGGGGAGTTTTCTCCGGAAAGGCCCGGTGTAGAGCACGTCCCCCCTCAGCTTGTGGGCCTCCTCGTCCATGGGGTCCAGGGCCACCCACCGGTCCAGGAGCTTCCGGGCAGCTTCAGGATTTCCCTTCCTGCGGGCCTCCTCCAGAAGGCTCTGGATCCTCTCCTTGAGGGAGGGACGGAGCTTCCGGACCCTCTCCAGGGTGGACGAGAGGAGGGCGACCTTTTCCTCCAGGGTGGGCTCTTTTCTTTTCGGGGCTTTCGCCGCCCGGGAAGGGGAAGGCTCGAGGTTGTCCTGCCCCGTGGAGGAGGGATGGCGGGCAATTTTCGCCTGGGAGGCTGTCGATGAGGGAGGGCTTTTTTTGCCCCCCAGGGAGAGGAGGAGAAGGACCACCAGGGCCCCGGCCGCTCCGATGGCAAGGCCCAGGACCACAGGGGAGGGTCCTTTGCTTCGCTTGGCCCGGCCCGCACTCCTCCGCCGGGTCCGGCCCTTGGACCTGGAAGGGATCTCCTCCAGCTCTACATCCTCCCACACCTCTTCTTCTTCCCACCCGCACGCCGGGCAGGGTCCCTCTTCCTTCCCCCTGGGAAGGAGTCTTCCGCACTCCGGGCAACGGGGCCTTCTCGTGGTTCGGTCCATGATCTTCTCTTCTCCGGGTTTCTCGAGGGAAAGGCTTCATTATCCACTTCCCGGGAGGCCGGGACCAGGAGGGCCGCCGGGGCGGAGGAAAAAAG
>JALUZX010000039.1 GCA_027011425.1 Planctomycetota bacterium | reverse complement strand
AAGGGGGAAGGTCCGGGCGGGGTCTCTTCCCCCCGGAAGTCGGCTGCCAGGCGTTTCCGGAGTTCTTCGGGCTCCTTCCTGTGGTGGACTTCCAGGAGGGCCGCCATGGCCCGTGGGGAGAGCGCCCGCCAGGGGCCGGGGCCGCTCGATTCCCATGCCTTGGCCGCTTCCTGGAGCCTTTCCCCTTCCAGCAGGGCTTGTCCCATGACGGCCTGTTCCAGGGGATTGGGGTGGGGATGGTTTCCCAGGGTCTCCAGGGCCTCCTCCGGTTTCCCCGCCCAGAGAAAGAGAACCCCCATGAAACCCGGGGGAAAGGGACGGAGGTCCCGCGCCTTTTCCAAGCCTTTCTCGGGTTCCCCCCCTTCGGCCAGGGCCAAGGGGAGAAACCGGGCCGCCCCCGGGTCGGAGGCCGCCAAGCCCTGGAGCCCCCGGGTGGCGGCGGCGCTCTTCCCGGAAGCCCAAAGGCGGAAAGCTTTACGAAACCTGTATTCCTGGAAAGGACGGAGGAGACTCATGAAGAGAGGAGTATAGAGGAGACCCGTGAAGGGGGGTGAGTTTAATCCGGGCGATTTAGAAGAAGGCGTGGGCCAGGTGGGGATCCACCCGGAGGCCGGATTCTTCTTCCCATTTCTCCAGGAGGCGCCTTCCGATTCTTTCCTCACTCCCGGCCCCCTCCAGGTTTTCCCAGGCCGAGGCGGCGGTGAAGAAGGTGGCCAGCAGAAGGATGTGGCCCAGGATCTCCTCCTCCCGGCCCTCCGGGGAGTGGGGGTCGCCCCCGGCCGGGGCCGCGGCGCTTTGCAGGATCGAGGCGCTCCTTCCTTCTTTTCCTTCCAAGGCTTCCAGGTATTCGGCCCCCTCCAGCAAGATGCTCCGCCATGAGTCCTGCCAGTGCCTGGAGCCGAGCAAGGTTTCCCGGGCCAGGACGGGTTCCCATCCCCCCACGCCCAGGAGTTGAAGCGCCGCGGCTCGGCCGAGAGACAAAAGAAGACTCTCCCGGACAGAGAGTCTTCGGGCTGCTTCGGTGGCTTTTTCCGCGACCTGCCCGGCAAACCCGGGCAGACGAAGAACGTGTTTCTCGATTCCGGGAATGAGGCGGGCCAGGTGGGCCGCCGCCTCTGCGGGCAGTCCCTCCAGGATTTCCATGGGAAATTCCGGGTCTTCCTCCCCGCCTCTCTCCAAATCCCCGGCCAGGGCGCGGGCCTTCCTGGAGACCAGGGACCGCCTGTTCCGGGCGGTCTGGATCCGGGCTTTCAGGTCCCAGGGCTTGAAAGGTTTGGAGATGAAGTCGTCCGCTCCTCCCCGCAAGGAGGCCACGGCGGCGTTGAGATCGGCCACCCCGGAGATCAGGATGAGGGTGGTCGTCCGGTCCAGAAGGCGGATCAGCCGGATCAGGTGGAGCCCCTTGGCTTTGCCCAGGGCCTCGTCTACAAGGAGAGTCTGGTACTTACCCGTAAGGTACTCTCTGTAGCCCTCCCCGGCGGAAAAGCTCTTCCCCGTGGTGAAGCCCTCTTCTTCCAGGGTTTCTACCAGGATGCCGGCCACCCGGGGGTCATCGTCGATGACCAGCACGGACAGATTGTTGATCTGGGGGCATTTCATAGGAAGTAACTTTACTGCAATTTCCATGCCCTGGCGGCGGGGCCGGAAAGAGGGGCCGAGATCGCAGGGATTCCGAATCACAAAGAGGGTGATTCCAAAAATAGGATGGTTTTACATTCCCCATGACCGGGTTCCGAAATACATATCTCAAAAGAGAGAATAGTTATTCTCACTTTCGGGCCTCCCGGAAGAGGGGGGATCCTTTTCCCACCCTCCCAGGCTAGAATCCTCATCCTTTCACAGGAGAAACAGGCCATGAAAATCAAGAAGGTGGTTCCTTGGGAGGCGGAGGGGATCCGCCTGGACCGGTTTCTCTCCACCCTCCTTCCCGAGACCCACATCTCCACCCTGCGATGGCTGATCCGGGACGGGCGGGTCTCCGTGGACGGGCGTCTCACATTGAGGCAACTGAGCCTCAGGCCCCATGCATTGGTGGAAGTGAAGATTCCCGAGGGTGAGGAACTTCGGACCAGGAAGGAGCCTCCGGCCCGGGCGCCGGAGGTTCTTTACGCCGACGAGGCCTGCCTGGTGGTGGACAAGCCGGCGGGAGTCCCGGTGATCCCCGAGCGCTTCCGTGAAGTGGAGACCCTCCGGGACCTGATCCAGGGGGGAGAGAAACTCCGGATCGTTCACCGCCTGGATCGCGATACTTCGGGCTGCCTCCTTCTCGCGCGGACCAGGGAGGCCCAGCGCGCCCTCTCCCAGCAATTCCGGGAAAGAGGAATCGAAAAGGTCTACCTGGCCCTGGTCCGGGGGCGCTTTCCCCTGGGGAGGAAGATGGACGTGGAGCGGGCCATCGGCCCGGACATGCGGCGCAGAGGGAGGATGAGAGTGGTTCCGGCCGAAGAGATCGAGAAACATCCAAGGCGGCCCCACAAGGATGCCTTCACCCGCCTGGAGGGAAAGGAACAGTTCAGGGGATACGCCCTGGTGGAAGCCCGGCCCAGGACGGGAAGGACCCACCAGGTCCGGGTGCACCTGGCGAGCATCGGTCTCCCCCTGGTGGGAGACCGGATCTACGCCCCCGGCGTGGACCGGGGCCTCTTTCTGAGCGAGTTCAAGCAGGGATACAAGCCCAAGCCCGGAAAGGAGGAGGTGCCCCTTCTCGGGAGGCTCGCCCTGCACGCCCTGGAACTCAAGTTCCGCTCCCCCGCCACGGGGGAGTTCGTCACCGCCAAGGCCGGGCTTCCCCGGGACTTCGACAAGGCCCTGGCCAGGCTCCGCCATTTCGCCGGATTGGGTCCCTTCGAGGGAGGAGGGCTGGCTTGAGGATCAAGAGGAGGCCCGAGGATTTCGAGGTCGAGGAGATCCTCAAGTTTTCGAGGGACCGGAAAGGGAAATACTTCGTCCATCTCCTGAGAAAGAAGAAGATGGATACCCTCCAGGCCCTGGGGCACGTCGCCAGGAAGGCGGGGATCCCGGCCCGCGACATCGGCATCGCCGGGCTCAAGGACAAGCAGGGGATCACCTCCCAGTTCATCTCCCTTCCGGGAAAAAAGGTGGAGATCCGCCGGGCGGGCCTTGAGGTCCGCTTCCTTGGGCGGTCGTCCCGGCCGATCTCCCCCGACTTGAGCGAGGGAAACCGCTTCAGGATCCGGGTGGGCGCTCTTGGGAAGGAGGAAGTGGACGGCCTGGAAGCCAGGTTGGAGGAGACGCGCCGTTTCGGGGTTCCCAACTACTACGACGATCAGAGGTTCGGGTGCCTCAAGCACGGCCAGGGGTTCATTCTCCGGCCCCTCCTGGCGGGAAGACCAGGCGACGCCTTGAAGGACCTGACCGCCGCCCCCTCCCGCTACGATTCCAGGGGAATGGCCTCCCTCAAAGGGGCCCTTCTCTCGGCGTGGGGAGATTGGCGGGCCTGCGAAAGGATCGGCCGAAAGCTCGGGATCCAGGGGATCTTCCAGCACCTGGTCTCCCACCCGGGGGACCTGTACGGCGCCTTCCGGAGGGTTCCTCTCTCGATCCGGCTCATCCACCTCTACGCCTACCAGTCCTTTCTCTGGAACCGGGCCCTCTCGGACTTCATCCGTCGCAACGTAAAGCCAGAGGAGCGTTTCACGATTCGCTCCGCAATGGGGAGGCTTCATGTCCACCGCAGGCTCCCCGCCCGGGAAGCTTCCTTCTGGAAGAAGGCCGCCCTTCCTCTTCCGGCGGGGGACCTGGAACTCCGGGGGAGAGACTCCGGGAGGGGCCCGGCCCGGGAACTGGAAGGGGCCTTGCTTTCGGCCCTGGAGAGGGAGGGGATCCGGATGGAGGACCTCCGGCTCCCCAGGGCGGCGGGTTTGTCCTTCAAGAGCGAGGACAGAAAGATTCTCCTTTTTCCCGGGGGGCTGCGTGCATCCTCCCCGGCCCTCGATCCGTCCAGGTCCGGGGAGTGGACCCTGGAACTTTCCTTCCGCCTTCCCAGGGGGGCTTACGCCTCCCTGGTGGTGAAGGCCCTTTTTCCTCCCGCGAAAAGAGGGTAATCCCGCGGGGAGGGCCGGCCGGAAAGGGTCTACTTCCCTGGAAAGGAGGGTGGTGTCTCGTTTCGGGGCTCCCGGGGCGGATTTTTCCCCTTGTTCCCGGGCTCCTGTCGGAGAATGGAACACTTCCGGACAGTGAAGGGAGGACGGCCTCCGGGACCGTTGAAGATCTGGACAATCCGCTCAAGGTTCCATAGCGCCGGTTCGATGGAGGAACCGGCTCCTGGAACAGGAAAGGGGGGCGCCATGGATCAAGGGAAGATTTCTCGTTGGGTTTCTCCAAGGCGGATTTACTCCGCCTCGTTGGGTCTTCTCGTCCTCTTCCTTTTCGCCTGCGGAGGCGGCGGCGGGAGCGCTTCTCCCAACA
>JALUZX010000038.1 GCA_027011425.1 Planctomycetota bacterium | reverse complement strand
GTTCTCCCCCCCCCCCAATGAAGAAGGGGGAGGAAGGAAAAGAGAAAGGAGAAGGACATGTTTTTCTGGAAAAAATGGTTCCTTTTGGGGGCGAGCACTTTTTTCGCCTTGGCCACGGCCGCCACGTTCAACTACCCGGCTGACACCTGCAGAATGTTCATTATTGATTATGGCAGTTGGCAGGAAGCGATCTGTTCCGGGAATTGCTTTGTTCCCTCGTGTCAGACGGAAGAAGCGCACTTCTCGAAGTTTACTCAGTATTTTTGCCTTTGTGGTGGTGGGGAACCCAATAGAGATTGTTTGGCCTATGTGGATATTTGGAATAGTTCGCATAAAATCAAAGGTTTGGATTGCACAGAAAAATCCTGCCCGATTGAATGCGATGAACACACCGAGGGCCCTGTTCCTGGCCAGCCTTTCCCGGCTTGTACATGTGGCAATTAAAATCCACTAATTTGAAGGCCGGAGAGGACTAAATTGGAATTCACTGATAAACAACATCAATGGATTGCCTGGATTCTGGCTCTTTTGGTCTTCCTGGCCGGGATGGGGGTCCTCTTCCTTGCCATGTGCAAGGGGAAAAGGCGGCCGGTGGGGCTGGATGGGCCTGTTTTGAAGGGGGTGGCCGTTTCAAGAAAGGGGGCCATCCATGGAGAGCGGAAGAGCCCAGGTGAGAAACCGGCCGGAGATTTCTCAAGGAAAAAGATCGAAGTCGATGCAGGCGGAGTCCTCCGGTTGGTCGCCGTGGACACCATGGGAAACCCTTTGCCGGGGGCGAAAGTCAGCCTGGTCGAGAAGGGAGGCCGCAAGGAAGCCTTGCGTCCGAAGCTCCTGGGGGAAACGGGAGCAAGGGGGGATTTTCTTCTAAGAAAGGGTGTTTTCCAGGGCGGGAATTGTATCCTGGTTCGGAAGGAAGGATTCCAGGCGGGAGTTCTTAGGGGTGGAAACAAGAAGGACCATCCGAAAGGAGAGGTCCGGGTTGTCCTCGAGCCCGGGTTCCAAGCCCTCTTCCAGGCCTTTACGCCGGACAATTTCCCAGTCCCAGGGGTGAAGGTGGCCGTTTCGGGCCGCTACATTCCCGCCGGTTTCTTAGCTGGAGGGGTTGCCTTAAAAGGTCTCTGCACCGGGAAGAACCTGGTCTTCCTTGGAAAAACGGACGAAGCTGGAGAGGTCCGTTTCGACGGCCTCCCCAAGGGCTTGTTGTTCCTGGATGTATACAAGGACGGATACGGTGTTCTGGACATAAGACCCAAGCCCCCGGTCATCCCGGGCGGCCCCTTCAAGCTTACTCTTTCCAGGCTCTACATCGCGATTGGTAAGGTGGAAGGGCTGAAAACCTATTGCTGTTTCAGCCGGCCGCCAAGGGGATTCTGCGCAAATATCATCATGGGGTCTCCGTGCCAGTGGATCGAAAATAAATTCCCGGGATGTTTCTTTACTTTGGGGTCAGCAGGGTATGTTTCAGGGCCAGAAGGTTCCTCTCTCCCGAAAACAATTCCAGCCTTCTTCCTGGTGGAAAAGCTGGGATGGAAAAAGGTGGACCTTCCGGTCCAGCCCTTTTCGAGGGAGAGGGCCCTCGATGTCAAAGTGATCAAATACGATGCCAAGAGGATCAAGGATAATCTGGGATATGTGGTTCTCCGGCCCAAGGTGAACGGCGAGGATCTTTTCAGGCTCCCTCCCATGCCCTTCTCTATTGAGCCAATCCGCCTTGCCCGGCCCGAGGAAAGGCCGAATGCCGGGTTGCCTTTCGGGTTCCTGGTGGTCGTCGAGCCGAGAAAAAAGACAGGGCTTCCGGAGGGAGAGTATAAGCTCTCCTCCTATGTTCCTTTCGTGAAGAAGATGATACCTACCGGTTTCAAGATCGTGGCGGTCCGCGGAGAGACCAGGGTTTACGATATCTATCTGGAATACGAATATGTTCCTGTTTTTTTTCGCTTTTACTACCCTGGTGGCGGGTATAAAGACAGTGGGATTTTACGCATGAAGATCCCAGGGCTTGGCTCTCAGACTGAAAGGATTTCATCCTCGGAACCTTTGTGGCTTCCCTGCACGGAGATCCAATGCTCCTACGATCCTTTCGATTCCATGGATCCCGTGCGGAAGAAGGTCAATTTCAAAGTGAAAATCAAAGGCAAGAAGGATGGGAGCCCTACGATCGTGGAAATTCGTGTGCCCAGGGAGAGATAAAGGTCTTTTCCTTTTGAGGGTGATTTTGGCGGGGGCTTTGTTCTCCCTGGCTTGCCTGAAATTGTTTTGGGGTTACAAGGACGGTTACAACATTCCTGAATGGTTCTACTATCTGGCCTGCGTTTTCGAATTTGGGTTCGCTGTGCTTTTGTTGACCCCCTGCTTCAGGGATGTCTTGGTTTTTATTGTCCTCTTTTCGGTTGTGTCTGTGGTCTTTTCTTTGTGGGGGCCATCCGGTCGATGTGGTTGTGCGGGGCCCATATATTTGGGCCGGGCGATGAAAGTTGCCCTCTCTTCCTTCTTGGGGCTTTCGGCATCCTGTATCTGGTTTCTATCTTCCGGCAACGTGAGCCGGGGTGATGTTCTTGTTGAGGGCGGGGAAAAGAGGGAATAAGGTAAGTAGCCGCGGGCGGAGAAAAAAACCGGAAAGGCTTAGCGAAAAATTCTTAGGAATGGGATTGTGGGCCCCAAGGGGGCGGCCGGCGAAAAATAAGCCCGCCGGGACGGGGGCGCCCCGGCGGGCTGTGGTGTTTGGGTTCTTGTGGGGCGTCAGTCGATGAACTTGACGTCCTTGTAATCCTCCAGGACGGTCACGCCCTTCATGTAGTCCCGGTCCACGACGGGCTCGATCGCCGCCATGGCCCAGATGAAGCCGATCTTGCAGCCCGGGGAGCCCACGTTGGGGTGGTAGCCCCTGGGGATGGCCACGGCGTCGCCGTCCCGGACGGGCACGACCAGCTCCATCTCCTTGGGATCGGTGAAGACGAACTGGATCCCGAAATGGGGGGCGGGCATGTCGAAGAAGATGTAGATCTCCTCCCTTGTGGTGGCGTGCTCGTGGGGGGGCCAGGAGGTCCAGTTGCCGCTCTCGCCGTAGGTGAATCCCAGGACGATGCGCTCGGCCTTCACGTTGTGGCCGATGGTGGTGTAGACCTCGCGGCGGGTGCTCAGGGCCTCTTCGCCCACGGAGAAGTGAAGGGACTTGTCGTCCTTCACGGACTCGAAGGGCACGAACTGGACGGGAGCCTCCAGGTTGGAGGGGGCTTCCAGGTAGCAGAGGTCGCACCCTTCCCGGGTGGAGATCTTGAACTCCGTTCCCTTGGGGATGTAGAGGGAGTCGTGCTTGTTCAGGGTGAAGGTCTCGCCTCCGGCCTCCACCTGGGCCGTCCCCGAAAGGCCGAGAAGGGCCGCTTCTTTTCCGGTGAGGTCCCTTCCCGGGGCGGTCTCCCCGGCATTCAGGATGGCCCGGCCGTAGGAGAGGAAGCGCAGTTCGTTCTTCTCTTCGGGGGTGACGGCCAGGTAGAGGCCCTTTTTTGTGTGGGTGGCGGGGTAATACCACTTTTGCTTGTAATCGGTCATTTCTTTCTCTCCTCGAGGGTCAGGGGATGGGCGAGGCGCCTGGCGATCCTCTTGGTTTCCGCCAGGAAACCCGCCTTGTCCCGTATGGGGTTCTTCTCTCCGGACCAGGCCGCCAGGGCCCACCAGGTGGGAAGGCCGCCCGGTCCGGCGTTCTTCTTGAATTCCAGGATGTCTTCGATCTTCAAGGGATGGATGGCGGCTACTTCTTCGCTTCGGGCGAGAAGGGCCATGCCGAGACCCTGGTAGGGGGGCCTGGCCAGGGCCTGGTTCCCCCAGGAGGCCACCCAGGTCATGGCGGGCTCCCCCGGGACGGGGCCCCGGGACACGTTCCGGATGTGCTTCACCAGGCCCGTGCAGAAGGGGGGGATCGAGGGGGCCTTCCGGGTGATCCGGAAGTTCCGGATCCTGAACTCGGTATAGCGGTTCCGGGCGAAACAGGTGATCCGCCAGGTCAGGTCGGCCCGGGCTCCGCCGGGAAGCTCCAGGTCGCGGAAGACCAGGAGGACCCGGGCGAAGACGGGCCCGTCGGCGGCGATGACGCACTCCAGGCGGCGGGCCTTGCTCAGGTGCCAGACTTTTCCGTCCTGCCAGAAACCGGCGGCCCCCACGCCCAGGGCGTCTCCCACCTTGAGGACGTCCTGGCCCCAGTCGTTGAGTTCGTGGTAGGAGGGGGCTCCGTCCTGGTCGATCCTGGGAAGGACGTTGGCGGAGATCCGCTTTCCGAAGAGGTCCGTGGCGCACCGCCAGTCCAGGTAGAGCCGCCAGGCCAGGAGGTCCGACTCCCACCCGGGGCCTTCGAAGCGGTAGAGCCCGTCGTGGTCGGTGTGGCGGGGCGGGACGTTCACCTTCTTCTGGGGGATCCAGGGGCCGCCCACCTGGAT
>JALUZX010000037.1 GCA_027011425.1 Planctomycetota bacterium | reverse complement strand
CCCAGAGCCCGGCCCAGGGATTCGGTTTCCCCGGGAGAGCGGGTCTCTACCTGGAGCAGGATCTTTTTCCCCCCTTCCATCAGAGAAAATCCAGCACCAGGAGGACTCTCGCCCAGATCCGTCCCGCAGGGACGGGGCCGTGGTCCAGGCTGTCGGGGAGCAGGGAGTCGGGATTGTCGTTGAGGAGGAAGAGTTCCCCCGGTGGGACCCGGTCCGGGACCTTCGCCCCCTCTGGAATCCGGTGAACCGTGCGTTTTCCGTTCACGTAGAGAATGCCCTCCCGGACCTCCAGGCGGTCCCCCCCCAGGGCGGCGACCCGGGCGATCCTTCCCTTGCCCTTGTAGCGGTAGATCACCACGTCCTTCCTTCTCGGGGGGCGGGGCTTCAGGTCCACCAGAAGGTGGGCCCCGGGTCTGTAGGCCGGGAGCATGCAGTCGTTGGCGTCGTTCATGGGCCATGTGCGGTACCGGCTGACAATGATGTAGAGAAGCACCATGGTGCATCCCAGCAGGACCATCCGGGCCCACCGCACCATCCTGCGCGGGTCCAATCGTTTCTCCTGGTTCGTCATGAAAAGAATCCCGCTTCCTTCAATGCCTCTTCCAGCTTCTTGCGGGGCAGCCTCCCGTCCAGGAGGGCCGTCCCGGGCCCGGGTCTCTCAAGGAGATACTCTTCCAGGTCCTTCCTGGAGAGGATCCTCTCCACCAGGGCCTCCTTTCCCTCCACCAGGTAATGGCCCTCCGGGGTCCGCCTGAACCCGGCCCGTTCCCCCCATTCCACCAGGGCCCACCGGACGTTCCCGGGCAAGGGCGCCCGGCACCTGCTCTCCAACCACGCCAGGATCTTCTCTCCTTCGAGTCCTCCCTGGATCCCCCTGGCCAGGCTTTCCCGGGAGAGCTGGAAATGGATCACCTGGTCCGTAACCGTCCGCTGGGCGAACCGGTCCAGAAAATGCACGGCCTCCTCCAAGTCCTCTCCCGGGAAGAGGAGGACCTCGAAGTCCGGGGTGACAACCAGGGTGGAGTTTTCTTCTCCCGGGCCGGGTCCTTCCTCTTCCTCCCCTGCATCCGTTTTCTCCCCGGCCGCCCGGGACCCCAGGAGCTTCTCCCCCATGGCGGTCAAGGTGAAGCCCGCCAATTTCCCTTCCCGAAAACCCAGGTCCACCAGCCCTAGGAGGTGGAGCCTCCTCTGGATCCAGTCCCGGAGGTGGAGGGCCATGAGGAAGGGGGTCTCCAGGCTTCCCAGGAAGGACCGCCGCAGGCGCCCCTCGTAGAATCCCTCCCCCTCCAGGGGGTTCAGGCCCGCCAGGTAGGAGTTGCGGGCCAGGAAGGGAAGCGCCAGGGGAGGAACCCATTCCCCGCGCCCGAGTCTCCCCAGGAAGACCAGGAGCCTTCCCCTCATCCGGACCTGGTGATACGGATCCCCCGGCGCCGACCGGTCCTTGAGGGCGAACTCCAGGAGGTCCCGGATACGTTCCTCAAGGTCCAGGGCCCCCGCTTCCTCGCCGGCCGGGGATGGCACCCATTGGTCCCCTTCCGCCTCCAAAAGGCCCCTGCTCCAGGCGTAGCGGACCAGGAACCGGAAGGCTTCGTCCGGGGACACCGAGCTTCCCCCCATGGGAAGGAGGACCTCCCGGATCTTTTTTTCCACCCACTTGTGGGGCCGCCCCTGGTCGGTGAGGCGGAGGGGGGTCGTTCCGGCAAGGTGGAGGAGGCGGGAGAGGTTGGAGACCAGATCCACCCCGGAGAGGCTCTCCCTCCCGGGGGGAGGTTGGGAAAGGCGGGCCCGCCCCAGGAAGGCCCGGCAGGTTTCCAGGAACAGGATGAGGCACTCTTCCTTCAGGTCCACTCCGTAGCGCACCAGGGGAAGGAATCGCACCGTCCCGAGAGCCTCCTTCTCCAGTTCGGCCCGCCACCGCGCCCCCTCCCACGGAGGGGCCCCTTCGAATTTTCTGTAGACCGAAAGAGGAAGGATTCCCCCCTGCTCTTCCATGGCCCGGCGGGCCGTCTCCTTCAAGGGGGGGGAGAGGCGCTCCCACCTCTTCCGGATTCCCTCTGGCGAGGAGAGGATGCGATGGGCGTAACGTCTCGCGTTGGGGTCGGTGGGCTTTTCTCCCCCCTGGATCCAGGCCTTCCTCTCCAGGAAACCTTCCAGTGTGAGGGGATGGGCCAGGCCCACCCGGTCCCTCCTCTCCAGCCAGAGGAGGAGCCCGGCCAATTCCAAGGGAATTCCCCAGACCGTTTTATCACCCTCTCCTTCGAAAGGAAAGACGAGCCCTTCCCTCTCCAGGGCGGCCAGGCAGGCGTGGACGGCCTGGGCGGTGACCAGGGGACGTGGAGGGTCGGCAAGGAGTTCCTCCTCGACGATGGTATACCCGGGGGCGGAAAGAAAGGCATGGAGGAGTGCGTCGAGCTTTGGGGAGAGTCTCCGCGCTTTCCGCGCCGCCAGGCCTTCGCGGCGCATGAGCCCGGCGACCTTCTTCTCGATCTTCTTCCTCCACCCGGGTCCCTTTCCGTGCCTTCCTCCCCGGGACGGGCCCCGCTCCCATGCCTGCAGGACCTCCAGGAGAGCTTCGTCCCCCAGGCCCCGCAGTACTTTTTCCAGCCTCTTGCCGCTCACGGCCCCCCCTCCTCCAGGACCGAGGCCGGGAGAATCTCGTATTCGTATCCTTGTTCCGCCAGGAATAGCTGCCGCCTGGCTGCGAAGGTCTCCTCCCTGCTTCCCTCTGTGACGAGCGAGTAGAAGACCGCTCCTCCCCCGCCCTCCTTGGGCCTGAGGATCCGTCCGAGCCTCTGGGCCTCTTCCTGGCGGGAACCGAAGGTTCCCGAGACCTGGACGGCCACGTTGGCCTCGGGAAGGTCCACGGCGAAGTTCCCCACCCGGGAGACCAGGAGCACGCCGATTCTTCCCTCCCGGAACTCCGCGTAGAGGACCTCTCTCTCGGCGTTGGGCGTGGCCCCCGTGATCAAGGGGATGTCCAACTTTCTTGAAATCCGGTGGAGCTGGTCCAGGTATTGGCCGAGAACCAGGACCCGGTCCCCCCGGTGGGCCTCGAGCAGGAGAGAAAGGACCCTGTCCTTGGCGGGATTCTCGGCGGCGATCCTGTAGCGGTCCCTGTCCTTCCGGGCCGCCCTGTAGTGGATCTCCGTCTCTCCGGCCAGGGGGATCCGCACCTCCACGCAGCGGGCGCCGGCGATCCACCCCTGTTTCTCCAGGACCTTCCAGGGGACGTCGTAGCGCTTGGGGCCGATGAGCGAGAAGACCTCGTCCTCCCTCCCGTCCTCCCTCACCAGAGTGGCCGTGAGCCCCAGCCTCCTCCTGGCCTGGATGGAGGCCGTGACCCGAAAGACCTGGGCGGGGAGGAGGTGGACCTCGTCGTAGACGATGAGCCCCCACTCCTGGCGCCCCATGAGATCCACGTGGGTGAAGGCCTCGCCCTTGCGTTTCCTGTGGGTCACCATCTGGTAGGTGGTGATGGTCACGGGCCGGATCTCTTTTTTCTCACCCGAATACTCCCCCACGTCTTCTTCCGAGAGGAAGGTCTTGTCCAGGATCTCCCGCCTCCACTGCCTGGCGGCCACGGTGTTGGTGGTGAGCACCAGGGTCCGCGTGCCGGTGAGGTTCATCACCGCCAGGGCCACGATGGTCTTCCCCGCACCGCAGGGCAGGGCGATCACCCCCGATCCGCCCCGGACCGTGCCGCCGGCGTGGAAGACCCGGGCCGCCTCCTCCTGGTAGTCCCGGAGGCGGAAGGGTTTGCCTCCGAGGGTTTTCTTGCGGAGCCGGATCTCCAGGGGGACCCCTTGGGAGTATCCCGCCAGGTCCTCCACGGGATAACCCGCCTTGGCGAGCGCCTGCTTGACCGGGCCCCGGCCGGCCTCCTCCAGGACCAGGCCGTCCGGGGTCTCCTCCTTGACCCAGGCCGGGACCCCCTGGACCCGTTTCACCTCCTCCAGGAGCCCGGGCTTGCGGGAACGGAGGAGGAGCTTCTCCTCCTCCCGCTCCAGCACGAGGACCCCGAAGCGGCCGTACCACTCCCGCACGTCCCTCAACACCACCGGCGGGACCGGGTAGCGGCTCGCCTCTTCCATGTAGCCCGTGATCTCCTCCAGGGGCACGCCCAGGAAGGCGGCGTTCCAGATGGAAATGCGGGTGACCCGGTAAGTATGGATGTAGTCGGGACACTTCACCAGCTCGGCGAAGCGGGCCAGCCGGTCCCGGGCCTCTTCGTAGTCCGGGTGTGCCGTCTCCAGGAGGATCGTGTGATCGCTCTGGATGATGAGGGGGCCGCCCCGGCCGCTCATGGCTCTTCTCCTCCCCCGGCGCCGGCGCGCGCCGCTTCCGGGAGACCGAGCCAGCGCCCCGTGCGGGACCGGGGACAACGGGCCACCTCCTCCGGGGTTCCCCTGGCCACCACCCGCCCGCCCTTGCCGGCCGCCTCAGGGCCGAGAT
>JALUZX010000036.1 GCA_027011425.1 Planctomycetota bacterium | reverse complement strand
CTCCGGTAAAGGGACCGAACGGGTGTCCCCTCCCCCCTGGAACTGGCCCTGGAAAAAGGAAAACCAGAAGACCTCTCCTGGCCGCGCTTTTTCGCCCAGGCCCCCCCCGGGGAGATTGCCGCCCTGGCGCCGCTCGTGCTGGAACGGGCCGAAAAAGGGGATCCCTGGGCCGGGGAGATCCTGGAGAGGGCGGGAAAGGAGCTGGCAAGGCTGGCCCGGGACGTGGCGGCCCGGCTCTTCGGCGCCGCCCCACCGGCGGGACTCGCCGTGGCGCCCCTTGGCTCCATCCTGGGCCGGTTCGCGAGAGTCCGCCGCGCCTTCCAGGCCGCCCTGGACGCACCCCCGCCCTTCCAGATCCTCGAGCCCAAGGCCGACCCCGCCCGGGGCGCCCTCCTCCTGGCCCGGAAGCTGGCATTCTCCTGAGCCGGGGGTTATCCCTTTTTTCTTTTCCCAACTCCAGGAGACGCCCATGCCCGACCTGGCCATCGTGAATGGAAGCCTCCTTCCCCTGGAGGAGGCCCGCGTCCCGGCCCTGGACCGGGGCTTTCTTTTCGGGGACTCGGTCTACGAGGTGATCCGCACCCGGGAAGGAGTGCCCTTCCTGATGGAGAGGCACTTCGAGAGGCTCCAGGCCTCGGCGGGAAGGATCGGCATCTCCCTGCCCTTCGATCTCCAGGGCATGGCCGGGGAGATCCGGAGAGGCCTGGACGGGGCGGGTTACGGGGACGCCTACATCCGGATCATCGTCTCCCGTGGATACGGTCCTCCGAACATCGATTTCCGCATGGTGGAGGAGGGACCTTCCTGGGTCCTCATGTTCCGGGAGTTGCACGTCCCGGGGCCGGAGGCCTACCGGGAGGGGATCGCCGCCGCCGTGCCCCAGGTGAAGCGCAACGACCGGGAGGCCCTGGACCCGGCCATCAAGAGCGGCAACTACCTCAACAACATCCTGGCCCTGAAGGAGGCCGTCGAGCGCGGGGCCCAGGAGGCGATCCTGCTCAACAGGGAAGGCCACGTCACGGAGGCGACGACGGCCAATATCTTCATCGTGGAAAGGGGGCGATACCTTACCCCGCCCCTGGGGGAGGGGATCCTCTCGGGCATCACCCGGGCCCTGATCCTGGAGAGGGCGCCCGGTGACGGGCTTGAGGCGGCGGAGGAGACGATTCCTTTGGACCGATTGCTCTCGGCCGACGAAGTCTTTCTCACCTCCACAACCAGGGACGTGCTCCCCATCACCTCCGTGGACGGGAAACCCGTGGGGACGGGACGGCCCGGCCCGGCCACACAGAAGCTCATGGAACGATTCCAGGCCTGGGCCGAGGAGATCCACCAGAGGGAAAAGCAAGCCTGGTAGGACCGGACCGTCCCGCGCCCCAGGCCTTTCCTACCACTTGACGGACGCGACAAAAGTCTTGTCAAGCTCGAGATTCGGTGGCTGCGCAGGAACTGGCCCCCCGACGTCACGAGTCCGGATCTCCGATCCGGCCTCGTTCCGGCGGGGGCTTCACAAAATTTCAAACTGGGGGAAGATCACGATTTTTTTAGGATTTTCGAGGGTCGGGGACTTTTGTCGTAACCGTCACCACTTCCCCGTTCGGAGATACTCGTCGATGCCCCGGGCGGCTTTCTTACCGGCTCCCATGGCGAGGATCACCGTGGCGGCGCCGGTGACGATGTCCCCCCCGGCGAAGACCCCCTCCAGGGATGTCTTTCCCGTCTCCTCGTCGGCCACGATGTTGCCCCACCTGTTCAACTCCAGGCCGGGCACCCGCTTGATGAGAAGGGGATTCGGCCCCTGGCCGATGGCCATGATCACCGTGTCCATCTCCAGCTCGAACTCCGACCCCTCGATGGGCACGGGCCTGCGCCGCCCCGAAGAATCGGGCTCGCCCAGCTCCATCCGGATGAGCCGCAACGCCCGGACCCAGCCTTTCTCGTCGCCCAGGATCTCCACGGGACTGCAGAGGTTCCGGAAGATGACCCCTTCCTCCTCGGCGTTCTCGATCTCCTCTTCCCTCGCCGGCATCTCCACCCGGGAGCGGCGGTAGACGATGGAGACCTCGTCCGCCCCGAGCCTGAGAGAGGACCGGGCCGCGTCCATGGCCACGTTCCCGCCCCCCACGACGGCCACCTTCCGTCCGATCCGGAGAGGCGTGTCGTACTTGGGGAAGAGGTAGGCCTTCATCAGGTTGGTCCTGGTGAGGAACTCGTTGGCCGAGTAGACGCCGTTCAGGTCCTCGCCGGGGATGTTCATGAAGTAGGGAAGCCCCGCCCCGGTGCCGATGAAGAACGCCTCGAATCCTTGCTTGCGCAAATCATCGAGGGTGTGGACCAGGCCGATGACCTTGCTGGTCTTGAACTTCACCCCGAGATCCGAGATGTAGTCGCACTCCCTCTGCACGATCGCCTTGGGAAGCCTGAATTCCGGAATCCCGTAGACCAGGACGCCTCCCGGCTTGTGAAGGGCCTCGAAGACCGTCACGTCGTACCCCATCAGCGCCAGGTCTCCCGCGCAGGTGAGCCCCGCCGGACCCGAGCCGATGACGGCCACCTTCTTGCCCTTCTTCTCCTTGATCACGGGGGGCACCGCCTTGCCCCGGGCCGCCTCCCAATCCGCCACGAACCGCTCCAGCCGCCCGATGGCCACGGGCTCGCCCTTGCGCCCCACGATGCATCGCTCCTCGCACTGGGACTCCTGGGGACAGACCCTGCCGCACACCGCCGGAAGGCTGTTCTTCTCCTTGATCTTCTTTACGGCCGCGTCGAAATCCCCCACCTGGATGAAGCCGATGAAGGCGGGGATGTCGATCTCCACGGGGCAGCCCTCGACGCACAAGGGCTTCTTGCAATGCAAGCACCTCAGCGCCTCGGCCACGGCCATCTCCTTGGTATACCCCAGGGCGACTTCGTCGAAGTTCCGGGCCCGGGCCTTGGGGTCCTGGCGGGGCATCTCCACCCGCTTCCTGGCCTTCTTGATCCTGGAGATCTGGTCCTCCAGCTTGCACTTGTGCTCCCAGAGGGCCAGGTTCTCCTCGCGCTTGAAGATCCCCTGGCGGCGCATCAGCTCCTCGAAGTCCACCTGGTCGGCCATGAACTCCGGCCCGTCGACGCAGACGAACTTGGCCTTGTTCCCCACGGCCACGCGGCAGCCGCCGCACATGCCCGTGCCGTCCACCATGACGGAGTTGAGGCTCACGATGCACGGAATCTCCCTGGGGGTAGTGACCTTGGAGACGGCCCGCATCATCACCACCGGCCCGATGGCCACCACCCGGTCCGGGGCCCCGTCCCTCTCGATGACCTGCATGAGCAGGTCCGTGACGAAACCCTTGTGACCGTAACTCCCGTCATCGGTGGAGACCAGGAGTTCGTCGCTCACAGAGCGCATCTCCTCCTCCCAGAAGAGAAGATCCTTGGTGCGGGAGCCGATGATGGAGATCACCTTGTTGCCGGCCTTCTTGAGTTCCCGGGCGATGGGAAAGACCGGGGCGATCCCCACGCCGCCGCCCACGCAGACCACGGTGCCGAACTTCTCGATCTCCGAGGGCTTCCCCAGAGGGCCCACCACGTCGGCGAACCGGTCGCCCTCCTTGAGGCCCGCCATCTTGAGGGTGGAGGCGCCGAGAGTCTGGACGATCAAGGTGATCCATCCCTCTTCCCTGTGGAAATCGGCGATGGTCAAGGGAATCCGCTCGGAGACCTCGTCGGTCCTCACCACCACGAACTGGCCCGCCTTGCAGGCGGCCGCCAGGTCGGGGCAATAGACCTTGAAGAAGTGGATGTCCTGGGAGAGGACCTTCCGCTCCAGGACCTGGTTCTCTTGAAGGGTCTGGGCCTTCATTGCTCACCCCCTCTCTTTTCCAGGAGTTTCTCCACCCGGGCCAGGATCTCCTCGGTGGGAAGAGGCTTGTCGGCGAAGTCGTCCACCTTCATCCAGTAGCCGTCCTCCTCCAGGGAAAACTTCCCCCCCGTCTTCTCCGCCACGGCGGTGAGCATGAAGATCGGGACCTTCCCCAAGATGGGATGCCTGCGGATCTCCTTGGCCAGAAGAAAGCCCGAATCGTTCTCCTCCAGGAGGACCTCCAGGACGATCAGGTCCGGCTGGAAGAACTCGAGCTTGTTGAGGCCCTGCTTGGAGGTATAGGCCTGGTCCACTACGTAGCCCGCCCCTTCCAGGGCCTCCTTGAGCTGGTCGGAAAACTCCTGGTCCGCGTCGATGACCAGGACCTTCTTGCCTTTGCCGTCCGTCAAGTCGCCGCCTCCCGGGCCATGGGCCCCTGGAACCATGAAAAACCTTGCCCCCCTAAATCCCCCCCGCCGGCCGATCTTTCTTTCCCCTTCCAAAGAACGCCGGGAAACCTCCCCTGAGCCACTTTGGAGCCTCCAGGTTGGGGGAGCCGTTTCACGATTTTGGGGCTCGAAACGCCCCACGGACCTTTCCCTCCCGCCCTTTTCCC
>JALUZX010000035.1 GCA_027011425.1 Planctomycetota bacterium | reverse complement strand
CTTCTCGGGCCGGGCCCCGGGAACCAAGGACCAGGACGGGCCTTTCCCCCCTTTTCCCCGGGTGGAGCCGGGCCCGGCCCGAGAAGCCCAGCCCGTCCCGGAGGAAGAAGAGGCCCCCCTCCCCAAGCTTCACAGCCTCCAGCTTCACGTCCTTTGCGGGGGAGAAGGTTTCCGCCAGGCGGGCCGATCGTTCCTCTCCGGAGATGGGCCTGGAGACGAGCATTCCCAGCCGTTCCAGGATCACGTCCTCCCACCTTTTTTCCATGCGGGGGAGGCGCCCCCGGGGAAAGCAGAAGAGAGTTGCCGGTTTTTCGGCCTTCCAAGGTTTTTCCGGGATCCGGTCCCCCGGGTTCTTTCCCTGGAGGGCCCGGGCCATGAAGGCATACATCCTCTCCCGCATGTCCTTCGTGTAGTCGTGGCCGCAGTCGTCCACGAAAAGCCCGAGGGCATCCGGCGCCCCGGCTGCTCTGTATGCCTCCTTGGCCCGGCCGAAGGCCGCCCTGAGCCCCGCCTCGGTGAACATGGGGTCCCCGGCGCCTCCGATGAGAAGCTGGGGCTTCGGAGCGAAGAGCCCCGCCAGGCGGCCCATGCCCGCAAAAGAGGCCATGCCCGGCACGTGACTGCAAGGGCAGTGGTAGATCCCTGTGGCAAGGAAAGAGGAAAAGGTTGCCACGTAGCAAACCGGCGCCGCCGCCTGGAGCCGCCGGTCCACCACGGAGAGGTAGAGCGTGTTGAGGCCCCCGCCGGAACAACCCGTGACCCCCAGGCGGTCCGGGTCCACCTCGGGTCTCGAGGCCAGGTAGTCCAGGGCCCGCATGGAATCCCAGACCATGCAGGTCATGTTGCACCACCCCACGAACGGGGAGACGAGGCCCAGGGTATGCCGGTTGCCCCGGTCCCATCGCTCCCCTTGCCCCATGGGGTCGTAGATCAGGGCGGCGAAACCGAGCCTCGCCAGGCCGATCCCCCGGGCCTGCACCCGGGGCTCCGCCTTGGCCCCCCGCCAGTGCCCCACCGGGCAGAGCACGGCCGGGATCTTCCCCGGAGGAAGGGGGGAGGGAAGGTAGAGATTGCAGGGCACGTGGATCCCGGGCCGGCTCTCGATCAGGACCTTCTCGATCGTATATCCGTCCCTCCGCAGGCGGCCCACCGTCCCGGGTCGCAAGGGCGTCCTTGGAGGCAAGGGGTCCAGGCCCAGGGCCTTCGCCGCCCGGGCGCGGAGAAGGGCGGGCGGCAGGGCCTTCCTCTCCCCTTTCTCCGCCAGGCGGACCAGGGCGGACTTGTTTGCCGCCCTGAGGCTCTTTCCGTCCGCCGGGGGCGGGAATTCACTCCCCCTTTTTGCCTTCCCCGGGTCGAAGGCCGGGTCCGAGGAGAAGTAGAAGGCGTCGGGACACTCCCAGGAGTCCCCCGCGTCCCGGACGACCAAGGGAACCTCTCCCGCGGGGAGATCCACCTCCCCGCAAAACCTCCAGAAGAAGCCTGCCTTCTTGCCCGTCTTGTGGGTCGGGGGGAAAAGCTTTTCCCCCACCTGGACCCGGAAGGAGCGGTCCAGACCCGGCGTGATCAACCCCCGGGCCCAGACCCGGACGTGGAGAGGCCTGGAAAGGCGAAGGGTCCCCTTCAGGACGGTTTCGGCCCTGCCCTTGGCGTTGGAGACCCGGAACCCCCACCCGCTGTACCCCGAATAGTTGGTCTGGATGTTCCAGGGGCCCCGCAACTCCTCGGCCTCGATCTTCAAGGGGGAGCCGTCGAAGGGGAAGAGGGCCGCCGGCGGGCTCTCTTTTTCCCGTGGAAGAGGCCTCACCTCGAGGAGGAAACTCTTCTTCCCCTTTCCGATCTCCACGGGAAGCCCCCTTCTCAGCAGGGCCCCCGCCGCGGCCCGCTCTCCCCCCGGTCCTCTCACCAGGTACCGCCCCGCGAGTTTCACCGTGAAGTATTCCGGGTACTGGTTGAGCCTGGGATAGTCCAGGGGAAGGTCCAGGTTTTCCACGTGCCTCGGGAAATCGAAATGCAGAACCCCCCGCCAGGGTTTTCGGGCCTCCAGGTAGACCCGGAGCCCTCCGCCGGGAGTCTCCTCGGCGGCCAGGCCCAGGTCCTCCCGCCAGGGCTCCGCCCAGGTTCCCCGGCTTTTCCAGAGGGCGTACATGAGGGCCGTCCGGATGGAGTTGCCGTCGCCGTACCAGCCCTCGACGATCCCGTCCGGGCGCTGGAGGGCAAGGAGCCTCTCCATGGTCCGGTCCACCCAGGAGGCCGCCCCGGAATCGGGCTCCCACTTGAGGAGCAGCAAGGCCCCCTCGATGGAGTCGGCGTAGGAATCGGCCCCGTTCCACCCGGCGTAGGCCGGCTTGGGCAGGGAAGAGAGAGCCTTCCGCACCGCCTTCCGGCAGGCCGGGTCCCGGAGGGTGAGCCAGCCCATGTAGACCGCCGTGAGCGCGTAGCCCCAGGTGTCGGGCGTCCCCTTCCGGAGGACCCTCCTGTCCCGGGGGCGGACCAGGGAATACCAGAGACCGTCTTCGTTCCGGCACCAGGAGAGAAGTTCCTTGAGCATGCGGCGGAAGGGTTTTTCGTAGCGCGCCGCCCGGGCCGGGTCTTTGCGGGAGAGGAGTGTGTAGACCTCCGCCAGACCGCCCACGATCTCGTTGCCGTGGTCGTTCAGGCTGAGCACGTCCCGGATGGGCCGGTGCTTCCCGAAGTCCCAGAAGTGCACGGGCAGGCCGTTGTTGGCGGGAAGAACCTCGAAGAACCAGGCGTCGGCGATCCTGCAGGCCCAGTCCCGGTAACGCCTGTCCCCCGTTGCGCAGTAGAGCCGGGAAAGGGACTGGAGCATCTCCCCGTCCACCTCGGCCCCCTCGGCGGGTATGGGACCGAAACGGGTCTTCACCGGGGCGTGCTTCATGATGTCTTCCACGAGCCCCCGGGCGCGCTCGAACCAGGGCCCCCTTCCCAGAACGTCCATCACCGGAAGGAGGCCGTCCTTCACGTATTCCGATGCCCCGAAAATGATCCTTCCCACCTCCGGTTCCGGCCTGAGGAAGCCCCTCTTCAAAAAAGACCAGGCGTCGGGAAGCCGGTCCAGACGGTCGGTATAGAGAATCTCCGCCTCCAGGATCTTCCGCATCCGGGTCTCAAAGAGGGGCCGGTCCAGGAAGCGGGAGGCCAGCACCAGGAAGGGGTAGAGATCGGCGGCGGAGTTCTCCGGCGTCCAGAGGCCCGGGCCGCGGAGATGCTGGGGGAGGAGGCCCGTCCTGGGATCGGCCAGGGCCAACCAGGCGTCCATGCAGCGCCTGGAGAAGACCAGGGCCGCCCGGGCTCTTTCCGCCTGGGCGGGAAGGTCCCCGGCAGGAACCTCCGGGGCCAAAGAGAGAAGAGAACAAAGAAGAAAGAGGGCGGGAAGGATTTTGCGCATAAGAAGTTCCTCCGGGGGACATCTTGCACCCGGGGGAACCCGCGTTCCAAGAAAACAAGGAGGGACCGGGCGGCCTACCTGGCTCTCCCTCCCGCGAAGAGGACCTTCTCGAATCCCGCGTAGAGGATGGTGTCCACCGTCTCGGTCACTTCCCCGTAAAGGACGCCGCCATGGGCGTGGACCGTCACGGGAAGGGGATGGCCCGGTCGCTTGGGGTCCTTTTTCTCCCGGACCGCCCGGGCCAGGAGCCTTTGGAGTTCCGCCTTCGTGCGGACCCAGGAAGCGTTCACCTTCCACTTGAGCTTCCGGCCGGTCCAGACCTTGCGCCCCTTCACCCAGCGGAACGTGCTCTTCTTCGCCAGGTAGACGTGGACGTCCAGCTTCGGAACCGGATGGGAGGCGGAAATGCTTACTCCCACGTCCTTGGGCAGGAAGGCCGAAAGCTTCCCCTCCAGGGTCCGGAACTTCTGGAGCATGAAGAAGATGATGAGCTGGAAGGTGACGTCGATCATGGGGGTCATGTCCCCGGCCAGGCCTTCCTCCTCACCTTGCCTTCTTTTTTTCGCCCTTGTGTTCATGGGAGCCTCCGGTTAGCCGGTTTGCGACCCAGGGGGCCGAAAGAACAGGAAGACAAAAACAACGGCCCTCTTCCCGAAAGGGTTCAAAGGGTGTGCACCCAAATCTCGTGAAGAGCACGCCCGAGGGAGGGAGCGAAGCGACCTCCCGAAGGTCGTGCACAAGGGATCGGGGAATCCCCGATCCCTCCAGGACTTCCCGATCCTTCCTTGTCCGACGTTCGCCCACAAAAATGGGTGAAGAGCACGCCGGAGGGGCGAGCGAAGCGAAGCCCCGAACGTCGTGCAAGGGAAGACCCACAAGCCAGGGATCCTTCGAGGACTCTCCGATTCCTCTTGTCCGACGTTCGCCCACAAAAATGGGTGAAGAGCACGCCGGAGGGGCGAGCGAAGCGAAGCCCCGAACGTCGTGCAAGGGAAGACCCACGAGCCAGGGATCCTTCGAAGATTCTCCGATTCCTCTTGTCCGACGTTCGCCCA
>JALUZX010000034.1 GCA_027011425.1 Planctomycetota bacterium | reverse complement strand
GCCCAACCCGGCGCGGGCCATCTTCTGCGAGGAACCCACCGTCGCCTCCACATCGGGTTCCGGGTCTCTGGCCTCCAGTCCTCCCTGCGTGGCCTCCCCGCCCAACCTGCTCGGGGTCGGCGATCCCCTGGTCAAGAAGGACGGCATCTTCGGGGCCTCCCTGCCGGGCATCTTCGTCGGGCCCCAGCCGCCTCCCGCCGGGAGCCAGCAGCCCATCACACCTTACTGCCCCTACGCGAGCAGGCAGCAGATCGGGCACTTCCTCTACGTGATCGACAGGGACAACCAGAAGGTGGTGGTCCTCAACTCCAACCGGTTCACCGTGTTGAAGACCTTCTCCATCACTGATCCTTACTCCATGGGTTTCTCCCCCAACCTGAAGCTCCTGGCCATCACCAGCTTCTCCTCCGGGAAGGTCAGCTTCATCGACGTGGATCCCACATCCCCGACCTTCCACAAGATCGTGCAGGTCACCAAGGTGGGCGAGGGACCCATGGGGATCGCCTGGCAGCCCCAGGGCGAGGACCTGCTGGTCTGCAACTCCGTGTCCAACACGGTGTCCATCCTGGCCGGGACCACCCTCCAGGTGCGGAAGAACGTTTCCTCCCTGTTGAATCGGCCCTTCGAGGTGGCCGTCGATTCCCGGCAGGTGAACTTCGGGTTCAACACGGGGATCTACTTCGCCTACATCCTCAACGCCGACGGCACGATCGCCATCTTCGAGTCCGGCCCCAGCGGGGTGAACGGCATCGGTTTCGACGACGTGATCGGCGTGCCCGAGAGCGGGAGGTTCCGGAACGCGCGGACTCTGCAACCGGATATCCGGTCCCAGAGTACAGCGGTCTGGGTGTGCCACCAGGACGGCAACGGACTGGGCCAGATTTCCCACTTGGAGCTTACCGACAGCCCCAACGGGCCCATTCCCGTGAGCAACGCCTCGACGGGAATCATCCTGCCCCCGACCTTCCGCCAGAGGCAGTGGAACGTGAACGCCAAGATCGGCGGCCGGGACCCGACGACTCCTTCCAAGGACAAGCTTTCGGGGAACGCCCCCTCGGACATCGCCTTCGACGACATCGTGAACAACGGGGCCTTCCCGAGCCTGGTCTCCAACACGGTTTCCAACTTGGTCTACGCGCCTCACTCTTCGAAGGATTTGTCCAGGGCAGGCGCCGGTGGAGTGCTCGCGGCCTCCGCGCCGATGTTCATCTTCATCGCCAACCCCGATGTGGGGCGGGTCGACGTCTTCCAGTTCGATACGGGGATCCTGGTCCGGTCCATCAAGTGCCCCGGCGCCACGGTCCTGTGTAACTACTGGAGGCAGTAATTGCTGAAAAGGGGATTCTCCACCGGGAGGATCCCCAGGAGGATGGAGCGGGGCGGAGCCTGAAGGCTCCGCCCCGTCTTTTGAAGGAAGAAAGAAGGAGGGGGGCGAGGATTGGGCAAGGAGAGAGGGCGGACCCGGGGAAAGGGAGGAAAGAAGGCCGGCAACGGAGGGGGGCGGTTGGCCGGAAAAGGCCGCGGAAAGGGCGGGACCAAGGAAAAGAAGAAGGAGCCCTCTCCTCCCCCGGCGGCCCCGGCCGGAGAGGGGAGCCTCCTTCCCGCCTGGTTCCGCCACTCCCACTCCCTGGCCGTGGGGTGCTTTTGCACTCTGCCGCTCTGGGCGGCCTACGAGTGGGCCCGGTCCGCCCGGGGCCTGGCCCTTCCCCCCAACGGGGCCGAGGCCCTCCTGCTTTGGGCCTTCGGTTCCATGGGGGGGCCCGGCCTCGTCCTTCTCCGCTGGATGGCGGGGCTTCTGGTGATCGGCTCGGGCCTTCTCCTCCTCGAGCGCCGGGTGCCTCTCCTGCGGATCTTTCCCTTTGTGATCCTGGAGGGCCTGGTCTGGGGATCCCTCATCGGTCCCCTGGGACTACTTTTCGCCCGGCAACTCATGCCCGGGTCCGCCCGGGGGTGGGAGGCGGTCCTCTTCCGGTCCGTGGGGGCCGGGCTCTACGAGGAACTCTTCTTCCGGCTCTTCCTCTTGAGCCTCCTCTACCTCCTCTTTTCCCGGGCCTTCGCCTTCCACGGGCTCCCGAGGGCCTTCGCCCTGGGCGCGGCCGTGGTCCTCTCGGGCTTCCTCTTCGCCTTGGCCCACCACCTGGGACCGGGGGGGGACCCTCTTTCGGGAAGGCTTCTCCTCTTCCGGACGGTCATGGGGGTCCTGCTGGGGCTTCTTTTCGTGTTCCGGGGGTTCGGTGTGGCCGTGTACACCCACGCCTGGTACGATATTCTCTTCTTCTGGTTCTCGGGCTGACCCGACCCGAACGGAGGCCTTCGTCCTTGGCCCAAGTCTCCCCACAGGAAAGCCTGGACGCCCTGGAGCGGCGCCTCGCCGGAGGGGACTTCCCTCCGGCCTTCCTTTTTCACGGCCCCCAGGACTATTTCCGGTCCGAGGGATTGAGGATCGTCTTCGCCCGGGCCGGAGACAAGGACCGGGTCCAGTTGGACGGCGCCACGCCTCCGGAGGAACAGAAGAAACTGGCCGGCGATCTCCGGACTCCCTCTCTTTTCGGCAAGGGCAAGGTCCTGGTGGTCCGGGAGGACCTTTCCCTGGGAGGAGGGAGGGACAAGGCCGGGTTGGACAAGGCGGTCCTTTCCTTCCTGGAGAGGCCCACGCCCGGGGTACACCTGGTGCTCTTGAGAAGAGAGAAGCTCCAGGCGCGGAGCAAGCTCCTCAAGGCCTTCCAGAAGGCCCGGGGCGTGGTTGTCCTCTGCCGGGAACTCTACGCCAATCCTTTTCCCGGGCGCCGGCCCTGGGAGACGGAACTCCACCGCTGGATCTCCGGCCGGGCCGCCCGCCTGGGCCTTCGCCTCGCCCCGGAGAGCCTCCTGCTCCTGGCGGGGGTTCTGGGCAACTCCCCGGGAGAGGCGGCGGGATTCCTGGAGAGGCTTCGGACCCACCTGGGGGAGGGATGGAAGGAGCCGGTGCCTCCCGGCGTGGTCCAGGATCTTCTGGGGCCCGGCGGGGAGGCGAACCAGTTCGAGTTGGCCGGCGCCCTTCTCAAGGGAAAAGTCCGGGAGGCCCTCCTTCTGGCCCGGGGCATCGCCCGCTCGGGGCTCAAGGGCCAGGACGGCCGGCCCATGGACCTGGCCGCCTCGGTGATCGTCACCCTTTCCTGGGCCCACCAGGCCCTGGCCCGGTGCCTCCGGGCCCATCATCTCCTCCGCAAAGGAATGGGTGAGAGCGGCGTGGAGAGCGCCCTCAATATCCACTATTTCCGGGAGCGGTTCTGGGAGGAGGTCCGGGCCTCCACGCCGGAGAGGTTGGAGAAGGGGCTCCGGGCCCTTCTCAGGGCGGACCGGCGGCTCAAGGTGGAGAGCGAAGACCCGGGCCGGGTCCTGGAGGCCTGGGTGGCGGAGGCCTTGGAGCCGTGAAGATCCGGGTTCTCGAGCCCCTGGTGGTGGACCAGATCGCCGCGGGCGAGGTCATCGAAAGACCCGCCTCGGTGGTGAAGGAACTGGTGGAGAACGCCCTGGACGCAGGGGCGGAACAGATCCTGGTGGAGATCCTCGAAGGGGGGACCAAGCTGATCCGGGTTCGGGACGACGGCGAGGGGATTCCCCCCGAAGACCTTCCCCTGGCCTTCACCAGCCATGCCACGTCCAAGCTCACCGGCGTGGAGGACCTGGAGAGGATCGGGTCCTTCGGGTTCCGCGGGGAGGCCCTGGCCTCCATCGGGGCCGTCTCCATGGCAAGGATCCTTTCCAGGACGCCCGGCTCCGACCAGGGCTGGGAGATCTCCTGCAGGGGCGGGGAGATCGGGGAGGCCAGGCCGGCCCCTTCCCCGCCCGGGACCACAGTTGAGGCGGCGGAACTCTTTTTCAATACGCCGGCACGGAAGCGGTTTCTCAAGAGCGCCGCCGCGGAGAGGGGCCGGATCGCCGACCTGGTGGCCCGCCTGGCCCTGGCCCACACCGAGGCGGGATGGATCCTCCGGTCGGCCGGAAAGGATCTTCTCCATTTTCCCAAGGGTTCGGACCTGGCCGAGAGGGTGGGCCAGGCCCTGGGGAAGGACTTCGCCGCCCACATGGTGGAGGTCTCGGGCCGGAAGGGGGAATACCGCCTGGAGGGTTTCGTCGTGGATCCCTCCAGGTTGACCTGGCGGGACGCCCGCAGGCAGTTGCTCTTCGTCAACGGCCGGCTGGTCAAGGACCGGGCCCTGGCGGTTGCGGTCCAGCAGGGGTTGGAGGAAGGACTCATGACGGGAAGGAGGCCGGGCTTCCTGCTCTTCCTCTCGCTCCCGCCGTCCCAGGTGGACGTGAACGTCCATCCCACCAAGTCGGAGGTCCGCTTCCGCGCCCCTTCCCTGGTCTTCTCCCTGGTCCGGGACGCCGTCCGCCCCGTGGCGGGCCTGGGAAGGAGAACCTTCCAGGCCGGCGCCCCGGGAGGGGGCGGTTTCCCCGTACCTTCCTCCCCGCCGCCTTCCAGG
>JALUZX010000033.1 GCA_027011425.1 Planctomycetota bacterium | reverse complement strand
GACGTGGCGAAGGTCCACTCCTTCGCCACGTCCAGGCTTCCCACCCTCAGGGTCTCCTGCTCTCCCCGGGCGATCCTCCGGACGGCCCGGACCACTTCCACGCTGTTGTGGCCCTCCCCCCGGAAGGGGCTCTCGAAGTGGAAGAAGTAGCCCACGTAGACCTTGAGCCCCAAAGAGCGGTAGTAGCGGGCCGCCTCCACGGCCTGGATCCGGGCCAGGGCATAAGTGGAGGCGGCGTGGAAGGGAGTCTTCTCGTCGATGGGCTCGCCGGTGTTCTCGAACTGCAGCCCGCTTCCCGCAAGGAAGACCTTGGCCCCGGGCCTGTGGCGGCGGACCGCCTCCAGGACGTTCAGACTACCCCTGACGATCGTGTCGTGGTGCAAGAAGACATCCTCATCCCTGGTGGTGGACCGGGCCGCCAGGTTCACCACCAGGTCCGGCCGGCACTCTTCCACCAAGGCCGAGACGGCCGAGGAGTCGGCCACGTCCAGGGACCTGGGCCGGCTGGACCTGGAGACGCCCCTCACCTGGGCGCCTTCCCGCCGGAGGCGCTCCTCCAGGTAGCGGCCCAGCTGGCCGGTGGAACCCAGGATCAGGACCTTCACGACTCCTTCTTCCGGAGGACCAAGGTAGCGAAGGTATAACGCACACCGCCGTATTCGAAGTCCGGTTCCGGGCACTCCCAGCGCGGCTCGTCCACCAGTTCCAGCGAAAGAACGAGGGGAAGGAGTTCTTCCAGGATGTCCTCCCTCGTGTAGAGCCTGTAGTCTTCCCGGGGAAGGGGATCGCCGGGCCGGAAGCCCTCCTTGAAATCCATGGTGAACAGGGCGAATCCTCCCGGCGCCAGAAGTTCCTCCACCCGCGTGAGAAAGAGTCCGTCGTGCCTGACGTGTTCCAGCACGGAGGTGGCGAAGACGAGGTGGTAGCGCCCCCGGGCCTCGGGATGGGACCGGTAGAACCCTTCCAGGTCCTGGTTGAGGAGGGGATCGATTCCTTCAACCCTGTATCCCAGCTTCAAGAGGGCCTCGAAGGCCGTGTCTTCCCGGCACCCCACCGAGAGGATCCGGGGAGACTCGAACCGGGAGGCCAGGGTTTCCACGGCGTCCAGCATGAAGGCCTGTTGGACGTTGGCCTCGGGGATCTTCCGCTTCATCGTCTCCGGGGCCAGGGAGAAGAGCCTCTCCACCTGGGGGGCCAATTCCTCACGTGCCTCCGCGTCCAGGATCCTGTTGAACCCCACCGCCAGGCAGACCGGCCCGGCCAGGAGGGCCAGGCCCCCTCCCCCTTCGGCGGCGGTCTCCTCCCGGATTCCTCCGCTCCGGGGGCCCGGGACACAGGAAGGTTCAGCCTGGGCCGGAGACCGGGATTTCCTCTTTTCTGCCTCCCCGAAAACATGGTCGAAGATCCCGTCGTAGGCCTCCGCCGCCTTTTCCTGGGTCCATTCCCGCTTGAACCTGAGCAGGGGGGCCGTTCCGGCCGCCAGGATATCCCTGAGAGAGCGGTGTTCCACGCAGATCTCCTCCCAAGCCGGAGAGAGGTGGCGGAACATGGGGCACCTGGTGATCGCCAAGGGCCGATCCACGGCGAGGGCGTAGTCGGGAACGCTGGAAATCCCCCTCTTCTTGTGGGTGTGGTAGAAGAAGGCGTTCAACGAGTTTCCCGCCAGGAAGGCCAGGAGTTCCTCCCGGGACAGGAAATCGTGGTCGGCTTCCAGGCGCACGCCGCTCCCCTCCAGGATCTTGCGGCACTCCTCCACCCTTGCCCGGGCTTGTTCTCCCTCGGGGTCGATGAATTCTGAGAACGGGATATGTAGGCGGAGGACCGCCCGGGGGAACTCCTCCCTTACCCGGGCGGCAAGCTCGGGAAAACCCTTGTCCTGAAACCCGAAGCCGAAGCTTCCGATCACGGGGACTTCCGGCTCCCGGACCTCCCCCCGGAAGAAAGGAATCACCCGCGGGGTGTTGAAGACGATCGGGTTGGCCGTGACAAGGGAAGGATCGGGCGCCACATAGAAATCGAAGACGTCGGGGCACGCGTGGTCGGCCTCCGCCTGGGTCACTTCGTGGAGGATGCCCACGTGGGGAAGAGGGATCTCGTGCACGAAAGTCCCCGAAACCCAGGGCATGGTGAGGGGGTAGTAGTTCCAGAGCACCGCCCCGGGACGATGGCGTTCCAGGGCGTTCATGAGGTCTCCCGGGGAACCGCACTCGACGTAGATGTATTCTCTCTTCTTCGAAAACCCTAGGGCTTCCGCCAGGTCCAGGCCGAACTGGTGGATCCCGCAGGCTTCCTGCGGGTGGGATACAAGGAGGATCCTGTCCTTTTCTCCGGCCCGGATCTCAACCCGGCCCCTTTTCTCCCCGGCGGGGAGCAGGACCGGCTTCTCCCCGTCCTTCCCCTTTCCGCCCAGCAGTCCCGCGTCGGCGAGGACTTTCCGGAAGGCCTCCCGGAACCGGACCGGACTCCAAGCATCCTTCATCCGTCGCACGGGATCCAAGGTGGTTTCCACGGCATCCCTTATGGAAAGGCGGGGGTAAGGAGGAATGAATTCATGGATATGGCGGAAGGTGTCGCAAGGAGAGACCAGGAGAGGCCTTTCCGCCGCCACGGCCTGATCCGTCGTTGCGGCGAGTCCCGGCAGGTCCCGGTCGTAGAAGAAGAGGTTGATGGTGTTGGTCGCGCACCAGCGGACGAGTTCATCCTTGGGGAGGTATTCGTGGGAGACCAGGACGTCCACGCCCGGCCTGGCCAGCCTCCTGCAGGTCCGGACGATCTCCCGGACCGCTTCCCCCGACTGGTCGGCGAAAGCCGCCGGGGGGATGTTCAACCTCACCACGGCCCGGTCGAACTCCTTGCCCACGGCCCAGACCACCATGTCGAATCCCTTTCCGGGCGTGGCGAAACCGAAGCTCCCGATCAAGGGGACGCCTGGGTCCACGTAGGGAGGGAGGTCCTCCACCACATCCAGGGGCCTGGGAAAGGCGTAGATCCTGGGATCGGGATGACGCATGGTAGGGTCCGGGACGCAGTAGGCGTCGAAATGGTCCGGGCAGAACACGAAGGGATTCCCCGGGCGCATTTCCAGCACGAAGGTTGCCTTGAATCCCGGAAGCTCACGGACCTTGCTCGTGTCCAGGAGCGACATGGTCACGTGGTGGTAATTGAAGAGGTAGAAATCATAGCCGCCGGGTATGTCCAGGAGGGTCCGGATCGTCCGGTAGTCCAGGCTGAAGTCCTCCGCACCGGCCAGGGCCTTGTAGAACATGACCCCCGATTCGTAGATGCTGCAATTGGCCCTGGGGCAGTTCAGGAAGACCCCCCGGGGCCTTCCCTTCCCGCTTTCCCTCCGGGCGCTCCCCATCTTCACCTTCTCCCGTCTTCCCAGGAGAACACCTTGAACTCGGGAAGGGGGACGACCATCTTGCCGCCCCCAACCAGGTATTCTTTTTCTCTCTCCAGGAACTCGGGTAGGAAGTGCCAGGGGAGGACCAGCAGGTAATCCGGCCGTGCGGCCCGCATCTCCTCTTCGGAGCATATGGGGATTTCCGTGCCCGGGGTGAGCATCCCCACTTTCTCGGGGTTACGTTCCGCTACGGCCTGGACCTGGGCCGGTGTGACCCGGCAATACTGGAGGGTCACCATGCCCTTCGTGGAAGCCCCGTACCCGTAGACCGTCTCCCCGTGGGCTTGGACGGAAGAGAGAAATTCCATGAGCCGGGCCCGTGAGAGTTCCACCTTCTCCCGGAAAGTCTCGTAGGGCCCCCGCTCTCCATACCCTCCGCCCCTCTCTTCCTCCCGGGCGGCCTGGAGGCGCCTGGTGGGCCGCCTGGAACCCTTTGGAACGACATACAGGCGGAAGGAGCCCCCGTTGCACCCGTTGAACTCCACGTCGGCCGCTTCCAGGTCCGTTCCCTCCAGGACCTTCTCGAAGGTCTCCAGCCTGTAGTAGGTCACGTGCTCGTGGCAGATCGTGTCGTAGGAGACCTGGGAGAGCATCAAGGGAAGGTAGCTCAACTCCAGGACCCAGACGCCGTCGTCCGCCAGGGCCCGCCGGACTTCGCGGGCGAACTCACGGGGGTCGTCCAGGTCGTAGAACATGGCGATGGAGGTGATGATCCCCGCTTTCCGCCCTTGCAGGGCCTCCCGGACGTTTTCAAAAGAGTAATAATCGTTTACGAAGACGTCGCAGGCCGCGGGCCGGATGTTGGAGGGGTCCACGCCGATCCTCCGGACGCCCCGGGGGTATCCCTCGAGAAGGGTGCCGTCGTTGCAGCCGATGTCGATCACCGCCTCCCCCTCCCGGACGGGGCGGAACCCGAGGGCGGAATCCAGGAGATCCTTCAAATGGTTCCGCATGGTCCGATTGACGCCGGAGCGATACCAATACCTGGCATAGAGGAAGTCCTTGTCCACGCTGTGGGCAAGCTGGACCAACCCGCAGGAGGGGCACAAGGCCAGGGCCAGGGGGGCCTTGGGCCCC
>JALUZX010000032.1 GCA_027011425.1 Planctomycetota bacterium | reverse complement strand
CTATCACGCCGGGCTGGAGGCGGTGGTCCTGGAGCCGGTCAAGAAAAGCGGAATGGCCCGAACGCCCCCCCCGGCGGACCTTCCCCGGCCGGACGAATTCACTCCCCTGGTCCTGAAGATCCTGAAGAGCTACCCCACCGGCGGGACCCACGGCTACTTCTGGCCCAGGGGAAATCCCGTCAAGGGATGGGCCGGAAACACCATGGATCTCTACTACCTGGGGAAACTCTTCTCTCCCGGCGATCCCAAGGGAAGGTGCTACTGTTGCGGGCTCACATTCGAGGTCTTCTTCCGGGCCTGGAAGGCCTGGCGCCAAAAGAAGAAGAGGCCCTTCCGGGTGGACGGGCTGGATTTCGACCAGTTGAAGAGTTTCCGGGCCCACTTCTTCGGCTCCAACGGGGACCTGAAGTGCGTGGGTGGGGCCATCCCGGCCTGGGGGCTTGGCTTCGCCGTGCCGGCTATGAAGGCCCGGCCCGGGGATTTCGTCCAGTTCTGGCGCCATCCCAGGAAAGGCCGGCGCCCCTCGGGCCACTCGGTGATCTTTCTCTCCTGGGTGAAGGGGAGGGGCGGGAAGCCCAAGGCCCTCCGCTACTGGTCCACCCAGGGCTCCACCAAGGGCATCGGGATCCGGGAAGAGCGCGTGGGCGGTCCCGGCGGGGTGGACCTCTCCCGGGTCTACGCCGCCCGCGTGGGCTGGAAACCCTTCCCCTGATTCCCTTCAGCCTGAAAACAGAAGGGTCGACGGTCGGGGGCTTCCTGGCCCCCGACATTGAACCGCAGTGGATCCCCCTTCAACGGCCGAAGGTCAGGAGAACCCCGTTCGTGAAATCGAAACCCAGGGGACCCCGGCTTGCGGGGAAGATGAATCCCTGGAGGGCGGCCTTTCCTCCCGCCGGGACGGGGGCCCAGGGCTGGGAACGGCCCCTCCGGCTCGCGGGTCGGTTTCCTTCCTTACTCGCCGATCTGGCCTTCCCCCCTTTCCGGGAAAGGGAAGTCACCCCTCGCAGAGTTCGGCCAGGACTCCGCCCGTGTCCTTGGGGTGGAGGAAGGCGATCCGGGTCCCGTGGGCGCCCGTCCTGGGCTTCTCGTCGATCAGGCGGATCCCTTCGGCTCGCAGGGAAGCGAGCCTCCCCTCCAGGTCGTCCACGCGGAAGGCCAGGTGATGGATTCCGGGGCCCCGTTTCTGAAGGAACCGGCCCACGGCGCTTTCCGGGGAAGCGGGCTCCAGGAGTTCGATCCGGGTCTCCCCGGCCTGGAAGAAGGCCACCCGCACCCCCTGGTCCGGCACCTCCTCGATCCCCCCGAAGGGAAGGCCCAAGGTCTTCTCGTAGAAGGCCCGGGCCTTTTCGATGGACTCCACGGCGATCCCGATGTGATCGATGCCCCGGACCTTCCCGTTCATCTCAACCTCCCTGGTACTCTCCGAAAACTTTTCTCAACTCCCCGCAGATCTCTCCGATCGTGGCGTAGGCCTTCACCGCCTCCAGGATGGGAGGCATGAGGTTCGCCCCATCCTCCTCCGCCGCCGCCCGGACCGCCTCCAGGGCCCGGGCCACGGCCTTTCCGTCCCTCCTTGCCTTTACGGCCCGGAGTTTCTCGACCTGCTTCTCCCGGACCTGGGGGGAAACGCGGAAGAGATCCATCTCCACCTTCTCCCCAGGGTCGGTAAACTCGTTGACCCCCACCACGATCCGTTCCTTGTTCTCCACGCTCTTCCCGTAGAGGTAGGCCGACCGCTCGATCCGGTTCTGGACATACCCTCTCTCGATGGCCGCCACCATCCCTCCCATCCGGTCGATCTCCTCGAGGATCCCCCGGGCCTCCTCCTCGATCCGGTCGGTGAGTTCCTCCACGAAGAAACTCCCCGCCAGGGGATCGACCGTATTCGCCACGCCCGACTCGTGGGCGACGATCTGCTGGGTCCGGAGGGCCAGGGTCACGGCCTCCCTGGAAGGAAGGGCCAGGGCCTCGTCCTTGGAGTTGGTGTGCAGGGACTGGGTCCCGCCGAGCACGGCCGCCAGGGCCTGGAGGGTGACCCGCACCACGTTGTTGTCGGGCTGCTGGGCCGTGAGCGTCACCCCGCCGGTCTGGGTGTGGAACCGGAGCATCATGCTCCTGGGATCCTTGGCGCCGAAACGCTCCTTCATGAGGCGGGCCCAGAGCCGCCGGGCCGCCCGGAACTTGGCGACCTCCTCGAAAAGGTCCGTGTGGGCGGCGAAGAAGAAGGCGATCCTCGGGGCGAACCGGTCCAGCTCCAGGCCGGCCTCCAGGGCGGTCTCCACGTAGCAGACCCCGTCGGCCAGGGTGAAGCCCACCTCCTCCGCCGCCGTGGCCCCCGCCTCCCGGGCGTGGTACCCGCTTACGGAGATCGTGTTCCACCGGGGAACCCTCTCCGCGCAGTATTCGAAGATGTCCGCCACGATCCTGAGGCTGGGTCTCGGCGGGAAGATGTAGGTGCCCCTGGCGAAATACTCCTTGAGCACGTCGTTCTGGATGGTCCCCCTGAGCTTCTCCGGCGCCACTCCCTGCTTTTCCCCCACGGCGATATACATGGCGAGAAGCACCGCCGCCGGGGAGTTGATGGTCATGGACGTGGAGACCTTGTCCAGGGGAATTCCCCGGAAGAGTTCCTCCATGTCCGCCAGGGTGTCCACGGCCACCCCCACCTTCCCCACCTCCCCCAGGGCAAGCTCGTGGTCCGAGTCGATCCCCACCTGGGTGGGAAGGTCGAAGGCCACCGACAGCCCCGTGGAGCCCTGTTCCAGGAGGTAGCGATACCGCCGGTTCGACTCCTCCGCCGTGGAGAAGCCCGCGTATTGCCGCATGGTCCAGAGCCTTCCCCTGTACATCGTGGCCTGCACCCCCCGGGTGAAGGGATACTCGCCGGGCATCCCGAGCTTCCGGCCGTAGTCCTCCAGGATCGAAGTGTCGGGAAGGTAGACCCGTTCCACGGGAATCCCGGACAGGGTCCGGAATTCCTCCCGCCTCTCCCCAGCCTTCTCCAGGGCCTTCTTCAGGGTTTCTCTCTCCCAGCGGCGCTTCAGCTCCGCCACGGGTTCCGGAATCATGGTTTTCCTCCCTTGTCCGTTTCCTCCCCCCAAGCGGCCCGGAGCAGTTCCTCCACGGCGGCTTCGAGAGACATCCCGCCCGAGAGAAGGGCGCGGAGGATCTCTCTCTTCCCCTCCAGGACCTTCTCCAGGCGGGCCCCGGCTTCGTGGAGGAGGGCCAGGCGGGCGTCCTCCTCCCGGGCCCCCTCCCTGCGGCGGCGGATCCGCTCCGCCAGGTCCTTCCGCCGGGCCTCCAGGGCCGCCAGGAAGGCATCCACCCCTCTCCCCTCCACGGACGAGACCAGGAGAACCGGCGGGCGGCCCCCTTCGCCGGGCTCGGCCATGTCCAGGGCCGCCCGGATCTCGGCGGCCATCCGGTCCGCCCCGGGCCGGTCCGCCTTGTGGACCACGAAGAGATCGGCCGTCTCCAAAAGCCCGGCCTTGAGCATCTGCACCCCGTCGCCCTGGCCGGGCGCCAGGAGCACCGCCACAAGGTCCGCAACGGAGGCCGCCTCCACCTCGCTCTGTCCCACGCCCACCGTCTCCAGGAGGGCCAGGTCCCAGCCGGTGAGGCCCAGAAGCCTCAGCACCGCCCGGATTCCCGGGGCCAGGCCGCCGAGCCTTCCCCTGTTGGCGAAGGACCGGATGAAGACGCCTTCGTCCAGGGAGTGCTCCATCATCCTCACCCGGTCCCCCAAAACCGCCCCACCGGAATATGGCGAGGTGGGATCCACGGCAAGGACGGCGATCCTCCCAGAGGGATTCTTCTCCCTCAGCCTTCCAAGGAGGGCCGAGACGAAGGTGCTCTTTCCCACACCGGGCGGCCCGGTCACGGCGAGAGTCAGGCCCGGGGAGGTCCATTCCACGCCCTTCCCGAAGAGATCGACCACCCGGCCCGGCTCGTTCTCCAGGAGGCTCACCAGCCTGGCCAGGGCCCTCCTGTCCCCGCGCCGGGCGGCTTCCAAGAGGGCCTTCACCGCCTCTCCTTCTCCCCGAGAAGCCTCTCCAGCTCGGCCAGGATCTCCGCCGCCGGAGTGCCTGGAGTGAAGACGGCCTTCACGCCCATCTTCTTGAGGGCCTCCACGTCTCCCGGCGGGATGGTTCCCCCGCCGAAGACCAGGATGTCCGAGGCGCCCCGCTCCGCCAGGAGGTCCAGCACCTTCTTGAAGAGCACCATGTGGGCCCCCGAGAGAAGGGAGAGCCCCAGGGCGTCCACGTCCTCCTGGAGGGCGGCCTCCACGATCTGCTCGGGCGTCCTCCGGATCCCCGTGTAGATCACCTCGTATCCCGCGTCCCTGAGGATATGGGCCACGTAACGGGCCCCCCTGTCGTGGCCGTCCAGGCCCGCCTTTCCGACGAGGATCCGTTTCTTCCTGGTCATGAAATCCGCTCCGATGATGGACGGGGCCTCCGGTCCCGGCCCCTTTCTCCCCC